>NZ_JAHRBL010000035.1 GCF_019693445.1 Deinococcus aquaedulcis
GATGGCCAGAAATGCATCTGCCAGAATGCGAACGCGCTCCCCCGGAATCTGTGACGTAGACACTCCCAGAGTCTCCCGGCTGGGAGCGCTCTCCTGCTGTTATGCAGGTGCAACTCCTGAGCCTCATCCACCAGAAGTCACAAGGTTGAATGGAAATAATTTTCAACCCCGTAGGCGTGCAGGTTGAAATCTTTGATCTCTACATCGGGAGAGGTAGCCTATCCGGCGGCAAAAAACACGTTTGGGGCGAACTATGTTTACAAGCAAGCCTTCTCACCTGTCTAGATTTTAGAAATTAATTTTCATACTTGTCATCTCGATTGGGGTATGAATGGGGTCAGTTCCCCCAACCCAGCTCCAGCCGACAATCGCGTCGGCGGCCCCTGTCGCACGGCTTTGTCCCGAAGGAGGACCCCTGTGTTCCGATACCCCCGTTCCCATCCCCGGCCTCAATGGCTGCTGACCGCGCTGTTGGCGCTCGCAGCCTGTTCACAGGTGCCCAACCCCGGCGTGCCCCAGGCGACCAGACCGGCCTTACAGGCGCAGGCGACGGGGCTGACGGCAACGTTTGACAGCACGGGGGCGTGGGACACGGGCTTCACGGGCCGCATCACCCTGCGCAACCCTGGCACCACCGCCATCACCGGCTGGACCCTGAAGTTCAAGTTCAATGGCAACGCCGCTGCGGGCGCCTCCGTCTGGGGTGCCGGGGGCAGCATCGCCAAGGACAGCACGGGGCTGTACACCATCACCCCCAACAGCTGGGGCGGCGCCACTATTCCTGCCGGCGGCAGTGTCACCATCGGCTACGACGGCACCGGTCAACTGAGCGGCGTCAACACCTGTACCCTCAACGGCGCCAGTTGCTCGGGCACCACCACCCCGCCGACGGGTGATACCACCGCCCCCACGGTGAGCCTCACCGCCAGTCCCAGCACGGTCACCAGTGCAGGCACCGTTAGTTTGAGTGCGGCGGCGAGCGATAACGTGGGGGTGACGAAGGTGGAGTTCTATCAGGGCTCGACCTTGCTGAGTACCGATACGACGGCGCCGTATACCGCCACGGAGACGGTCAGCAGTGCGAACAATGGCACGCGGACGTACACGGCCAAGGCGTTTGATGCGGCGAGCAATACCCGGTCGGCTTCGGCCTCCGTCACCGTCAACATCTCCGGTACCACCCCGCCTCCGCCCACGGGCAAGGCCATTTACGTGGGCTACGCGGGCACATGGCAGACCAGCGTGGGCGACCTGACCACGAGCAACATTCCGCCCTACTACACGGATCTGAACCTGTCCTTCGCGCGGCCAGACACCACCTATGTCAAGGGCAGCTACGCTTTTGATCAGGCGGTGGCGGGCTTTGAGTTTGCCGAGGGGGCCAGCACGCCCAACGGGCAGCGCAAATTCACGGCTGCGCAGGCCCAGACGCTGCGCAACAACATTGCCGCCCTGAAAGCGCGGGGCACGCGGGTCTGGGTGAGTGTGGGGGGTTGGTCGTACAGCCAGGGCAGCCAGTGGAGCAACTTCAACGCCGCGCGCGTGGTGGACCTTGCGCAGGATCTGGGCGCCAGTGGCGTGGACATTGACTGGGAATCCAGTGGCAGCAACTGCAACAAACTGGACGCCGCGCAGTTTGCCTGCACCAAGGATGCTGAGATCAAGAGCATCATTAACACGCTGGACGCCGAGATTGCTGCGCGGGGCCTGGACCTGCAGATCAGCATTGCGGGCTGGAGCACCGGGGCCTACTACGTCAAAGGCACCCCGTGGGAAGAAGGCAAGGTGCAGTGGGGCAGCCCCTTCGGCGGCACCATGTACCGCGTGGTGCGCGACCTGGGCGCCAAGATTGACCGCGTGAACCTCATGTCCTACGACGGCGGCACCTACTACGACCCGCGCGAGGGCTATGAAAGTTACCGCGCCATCTACAGCGGCCCCATTGCCATGGGCCTGGAGGTGGCCCCGGAAGGCAGCGGCGGCGCCATTCTGAAGCTGAACGCTGAGCCCGGCACCGTCTACGACGCCGAGATGAACACGGGCACGAACAATGAGGCCACCCGGTACTACAACGTGGAAACGCTGGCCACCTACATGAAGAACAAGGGCCGCCCCGGCGACGGCATGATGCTGTGGCAGATCTGGAAAGAGCGCGTGTATGCCAAGCCCCCGGCAGGCGCGGCGGGTGTGAACGCCACCGGGCAGAAGGTCTGCCAG
Organism: Deinococcus aquaedulcis; assembly: GCF_019693445.1. NCBI lineage: Bacteria > Thermotogati > Deinococcota > Deinococci > Deinococcales > Deinococcaceae > Deinococcus > Deinococcus aquaedulcis. The sequence goes on from NZ_JAHRBL010000035.1 coordinate 2,218, forward strand.
ATGCTGGCCGTCAACGCCAACTGCAGCGGCACTGTGCCCGACCTGCCGCCCGCGCCATAAGGCAGCGGAGGAAAAAGGCGCCCCAGGATCGTATGCCTGGGGCGCCCCTCAATGGCCTGGACTCATGGTCTGGAAAAGGGGCGATCACCGCCAATTACTCGTCGTTGCCCCCACGCTGGCCGCCGCCACTTTCACTGCCATTGCGGCGGCCGTCGCCGTTCTTCTCGTCAGCGCTGGGCTGGCCGTTGCCGGGGTCACGCTGCCCGCCGGGCTTGGGGTCGTTGTCGCGGTCATGCTTGTGATTGGGGTCGTTCTTTTTCTCGGCCTGCGTCATAAAGCCTCCTGAAGGTGGGAACCTCGGCGGGGGTGCCGAGGTGCGAAAGGGTGTGGGCTCAGGGCCCAGCCAGCAGGGCCAGCACCTCGGCGTCGGTGGTTTGCGAGAAATCGCCGTAGAACTGGCCCACGGCCTGAAAGTGGGGCGGCGTGTGCAGGCACACCACCTCGTCGGCCTCGGCGCGCAGGTCAGCACAGGTCTCGGGTGGGGCCACCGGCACCGCCACCACGATCCGCCCCGCGCCCAGGAGCCGCCCGGCCTGCACCGCCGCGTGCATGGTGGCGCCTGTGGCCAGGCCGTCGTCCACCAGCAGGGCCGTGTGGCCGCTTAAGTTCAGGGGACCCCGGCCAGCGCGGTACAGGGCCTCGCGGCGGGCCAGTTCCTGTGCCTCGCGGGCCTGCACCTGCGCCAGCGCGCTGGCCGAGACCCCCAGGCGTGCCATCAGCGCCTCGTTCAGCCACTGCACCCCCCCAGAGGCCAGAGCGCCCATCGCCACTTCCGGGGCCGTGGGCAGCCCCAACTTGCGCACCACAAAGACGTCCAGCGGCACCTGCAGCGCGCGCGCCACCTCGGCCGCCACCGGCACGCCGCCCCGGGGCAGGGCCAGGACCACGGCGCTGGGCCAGGGGCCACGGGCCGCCAGGACTGCGCCCAGCAGCTGCCCGGCTTCTGTCCGGTCCTGAAAAACCTTGGGGAGGTGAGGCCACGACGGGCTGGTGGTCACGCGATCTCCTCTGTGGCAAAGCGCGCGGGCGGCGGCTTCCCACCTGACCAGTGAACGCCCTGACCCTGGCAGTCCCATGACAGCCGGCTTAAAGCGGGTTCGGAACTGCCCCCTGCTTGCGCGGGAACGTTACGGTGACCCACCGCCCTGGTGCCCCGGCACCCACATCACGCCCTTGAGCCGACCCTCAAGGGCCTCAGCCGCCGCACTGCTCCGGTCGGTGAGTGAGCAGGGCAGACGACAACCACACCAGGGTCGCCACAGACAGCGGGCCTCTCGCTTCGTCATTCGCGCCTTGCGGGCGCTGGTGGCGCGGTGCCGCGCCCAGTTGCTGGGCGTGAAGCACCGTGCGCCACAGGCTGAGCCTGCAGGCGACCCACCCCTCCGGCGCCCCAAGGCATGACCAGGGGTTGTAACTGCCTCAGCTGAAATCGATTCCTGAGGCCCACCGAGGAAGCCAACTGGGAGAGGCGCCTTGCGCGGCCAACGGTAAGACTTGGCGGATGCAGGCATGCTTGATGGACAGCGCTCGTCATCCTGGTCCCGAAGAGCCGGCCACTGAGTAAGGCCGCGAACTGGAAGCCCCCGCGACCTTCCCGTGCTCCGCCACTTGGCCCTCGGGCACCGCTGACCGGCCGAACAGGGGTTCGTTCAGCAGTCAAGCCCGCGAGCGTAGGCGCCTGAACACTGCCTCTGCAGCCATCCGCTTCTGCTGCGACTCAGGTGTGAGGCTGCAACGCGCGGGCGAGGTAGGGCGCCGTGCGGCTCTCAACAACCTGCGCCACCTCCTGCGGGGTGCCCTGGGCCACGATCTGCCCCCCTTTGTCCCCAGCGCCCGGCCCAATGTCAATCACCCAGTCGCTGGCGCTCACGAGTTGCATGTCGTGCTCCACGGCAATGACCGTGTGACCGGCCTCGACCAGCCGGAACAGCTGGCGGCGCAGCCGCTCCACATCGGCGGGGTGCAGGCCGGTGGTGGGTTCGTCCAGCACGTATACCGTGTGGCCGCGCCCGGCGCGCTGCAGTTCAGTGGCCAGCTTGATGCGCTGCGCCTCTCCGCCGGACAGTTCGGTGGCGGGCTGCCCCAGGCGCAGGTACCCCAGTCCCACTTCCCGCAGGGTGTCCAGCGCGCGGAACACGGCCGCGTCCTCTTGAAAAAAGGTCCAGGCCGCGTCCACGGTCAGGTTCAGCACCTGGGCAATGGTGTTGCCCCGGTATTCCACCTCCAGGGTCTGGGCGTTGTAGCGGGCGCCGTGGCACACCGGGCAGGGGGCATACACGCTGGGCAGGAACAGCAGCTCAACCATCACCCAGCCTTCGCCCTGGCAGTGTTCGCAGCGGCCCCCCTTCACGTTGAACGAGAAGCGCCCGGCGCTGTAGCGGCGCTGCCGGGCCAGGGGCGTCTGGGCGAACAGCTTGCGCACGTCGTCAAACAGGCCGGTGTACGTGGCGAGGTTGCTGCGCGGGGTGCGCCCAATCGGCCGCTGGTCCACCCGCACCAGCCGCGACAGGGTGCCCACGTCGCCGCCCAGCTGCGCGGTCACGCCGGCTGGGGTCTGCGGGTCTTCATCGTCTTCGGCGGGTGCGCTCTGGCCCAGATGGGCGGCCAGGGTATCCACCAGCACCTGACTCACCAGCGTGGATTTCCCGGAGCCGGATACGCCAGTGACGCTGGTCAGCACGCCCAGGGGAAAGCGCACCTGCAGGTCACGCAGGTTGTGGCGCGTCACGCCACTCAGCGTGAGCCAGCCCGACGGGGTGCGGACTTCTGGGGCAGCGGGCGGTGGCCCAGCAAAGAGGTAGCGCGCGGTCTGAGAGGCCGCCACCGCCTGCAGGCCGCTGGGCGGCCCACTGTACAGAATCTCGCCGCCCTGTTCTCCGGCGCCGGGGCCCACGTCCACCAGCCAGTCGGCGCGGCGCACCACATCCAGATCATGCTCCACCACGAACAGTGAGTTGCCGGCGGCCTTCAGGCTGTCTAAGGCGCCCAGCAGCGCCTCGGTGTCGGCGGGGTGCAGGCCGGCGGAGGGTTCATCCAGGACGTACACCACGCCGAACAGGTGCGAGTACAACTGCGTGGCCAGCCGCAAGCGCTGCAGTTCGCCGGGCGACAGGGTGGGGGTAGAGCGGTCCAGCCCCAGGTAGCCCAGCCCCAGGTCCAGCAGCACCTCCAGGCGGGCGCACAGCTCGGCAGCCATACGCGCCTGCGCGGCGGCCTGCTCCGGGCGCGCGGCCTGCGACTGGGCGTGGCCGCGCCCGCTGCCCTGGGCAAAGGGGCGCAGCAGCGCCGAAAGGGCCTCAAGCGGCAGCCGCGACAACTCGGTGATGTCGAGCCCGGCAAAGCGCACCGCCAGGGCTTCGGGGCGCAGGCGCTTGCCGTGACACACCGGGCAGGGTGCCGACACCATGTACGCCTGCACCCGCCGTTTCATGGCAGCGCTCTCGCTGTTGGCGAACGTGTGCAGCACGTGCCGGCGCGCACTGCTGAAGGTGCCCATGTACCCGGGGGGCAGCCCGCGCTTCACCGCCCGGCGGGTGTCCTCTGGCGTGAGGCCCGGATACACCGGCACCACCGGCTGCTCCTCGGTGAACAGGATCCAGTCGCGGGTGTCCTGCGGCAGGTCGCGCCACGGCACGTCTACATCAATGCCCAGGCTCACCAGAATGTCGCGCTGGTTCTGCCCGCCCCAGGCCTGCGGCCACGCCGCCACCGCCCGCTCCCGGATGGTGAGCGAGGGGTCCGGCACCATGGACGCTTCCGTGACCTCGTACACCTGCCCCAGGCCGTGGCAGTGGGGACAGGCCCCTTCCGGGGTGTTGGGCGAAAAGCCCTCGGCGTAAATGATCCCCTGCCCTTCGGGATATTCACCGGCCCGGGAGTACAGCATGCGCACCAGATTGGACAGGGTGGTCACGCTGCCCACCGAGGAGCGGGTGCTGGGCGCGCCGCGCTGCTGCTGCAGGGCCACCGCTGGGGGCAGGCCGTCAATGGCGTCTACATCCGGCGCGCCCACCTGGTGAAACAGGCGCCGGGCGTAGGGCGAGACCGATTCCAGGTAGCGCCGCTGCGCCTCGGCATACAGGGTGCCAAACGCCAGCGACGACTTGCCAGAGCCCGAGACCCCGGTAAACACCACCAGGGCGTCTCTGGGCAGCTGCAGGGACACGTCCTTGAGGTTGTGTTCCCGCGCGCCGCGCACCTGCACGAAGCCAAGGGGTTCGGGAAGTGTCATCGCCCCGCAGTATGTGGGGCCCGCCCAGCCCGGCACCGGGACTCACAAGGTTGACTGAATGTGGGCCTCTGGCTGCGCCTAAGGGCTTGCTCAAGGGGCCAGGGCCCCGCGTGCGGTCTAATGGCGGGATGTCAGACCACCCCCTGTCTCTGGCCCCGGACCGGGAGCGCAGTGAGCCCCCCGTGATTGCCCACCTGCGCCAACTGGTTCGCCTGACCGGCCCCAGCGGCAGCGAAGGGGACGTGGTGCGGGCGGTGTACCGCGCGGCTTCTGCCCTGGCCGACGAGGTGCGCGTGGACGCCTTTGGCAACGTGATTGCTGTGCGCCGCGCCGCCGCCGAAGGCGCCCGGCGCCTGCTGCTGGCCGCCCACATGGACGAGGTGGGTTTCCGGGTGCGGCAGATTACCCCGGGCGGCTTTTTGCGGCTGGACAAGGTGGGCGGCACCGATGACCGCATTCTGCCGGCCCAGCGCGTGTGGGTGCGCACCCAGCAGTCACGGCTGCTGGGCGTGATTGGCACCAAGAGCGCCCACCTGCTCACCGACGCGGACCGCCAGCGCGTGGTGCCGCACCCCGAACTGTACGTGGACATCGGCGCGCGCAGTGCAGACGAAGCGGTGGGCATGGGCGTGCAACTGGGCGACCCGGTGGGCTTTGTGGGCATCCTGACCGAACTGGGGGTGAACACCGGGCGCTACACCGCGCACGCGGTGGATGACCGCGCCGGGTGCGCCGTGCTGCTGGCGCTGCTCGAGCACTATCAGGACACGCCGCCCCCCGTGACCGTGATTTTTGCGTTCACTGTGCAGGAAGAGGTAGGCCTGCGCGGGGCCCAGGCGGTGGCCCAGGCCCACGTTGCTGACGTGGCCCTGGCCCTGGACATGACGGCTGCCGACGACACCCCGGAGTTTGGGGCCTGTCATCTGGGTCTGGGCAGCGGCCCAGCGGTCAAGGTGATGGATTTCTCTGCGCTGGCCCACCCGGCCGTCCGGCGGGGGCTGATCGCCGCCGCCGATGCCAGCGGCGTGCCCATCCAGCACGAACTGCTGCGCGGCATTGGTACCGACGCAGGCGCGCTGCAGTACAGCGGCCACGGCATTCCTGCCGGCACCGTGTCGGTGGCCAACCGCTACACCCACAGCCCCGTGGAGGTGGTGGACGAACGCGATCTGGTCGGCGCCCTGCATCTGCTGGATACCTTCATCCAGCGCCTGCCCGGCCTGGACCTACGCTTTGTGGCGCTGGACGAGGGCTGAGCCCCGGAGGGCGGCTGCAGCGAAGAAATAAGTCGTTGCAGAGGCTAGCGGCGCGGGCGACATTGAAGGGCGGTGGGCCCGGGCGTCGCGCTGGGTTGTGGGCCGATTCAAAAGGGGAATAGGCCGCTGCCAGACAGCGGCCGATCCCGCCTGTTCCAAGTCCCGCCTGTGCGAGGTGGCGCGAGCAAGCCCTGTGCCCTGCTGCCCGGGTCCACTAATAGGCGCGTCCAGATACAGCGGCGCCCAGCCGGTTGAAGCTGGCTGGGCGCGCCTTGGGAAGAGCGCTTACTGCAGCGGCTGACCGTTCACCTTCAGGCCCGCCTGATCCATGTTCAGGTCGGTGACCAGACGAGAGCCCCGGCGCACCAGCAGGCCGTTCTCCTCGCCGGCCTGTATAAGCCCCTGGGCCATGCTGGGATCGGGCGCCAGGGTGGCCGCCAGGGTGTTCAGAGCCTGCGCCTCGCCCTCACCGTGCAGGCGCACATCCAGCAGGCCCATCAGCAGTTCGGGACTGTCCAGCACGGCCGCCCAGTCGGTGGTGGGTGCGCCCTTGAACCCCACCTGCCCAGTGAATTTCACCTCGTCCTTGCCCTGCCCCACCGACAGACGGTCCAGCACCAGAGTGGGCCCGGCCTTCAGCAGCGCGGTGATCAGGGCATTGACCGCCGCGTCCTCAGGCATCTTCTCGGTCCGGGTCAGGGCGCTGAGCTGCTCCATGGCCTTGCGGTCCAGATTGTTCAGGGTCACGTTCAGCTGCAGCTTGTTCAGCGTCTTGCCCGCCACTTCCAGACGCTCGGCGCCGTAGCCCACCGCCGAACTCATCAGCGGCCCCTGGCTGCGGGTCGTGGAGGTCACGGTCAGGCGGTCCAGTTTCAGGGCCTGCCCGCCTGGGGCACCGGCCTCTAGGCTGGCCAGGGTGAACTGCGCCTTGCCGTCGCCCAGCGTGTCCGGCTGCTGGCTGGCATTCAGCTGCCAGCTGGTCGCGCCCATGGTCAGCCGCATGTCCTTGTCTTCAATCAGCAGCCCCGGCCACTGCCCGGCCGAGAGCACCTCGCGTTCGGTGGCGCGCACCGTGCCGCTGGCGGCCTGCCAGCGCATGGTGGTCCCCTCCGCCGTGATGGTGCCGGCCGGCACATTGAACGTCGTCACGCTGTTGCCGCCGAACTGAATGTCGGTGCGCAGCGAGATCTTCTGGCCGCCAAATGCCCGGTCCAGCTCGGCCTGCACTCCAGGCTCGAACTGCACGTCGGTGATCACGGTGGCCGCCCCAAAGCGTTTGCCTTGCGGAAACGGACCGTTGTACACGCGGCTGTTCAGCTTGATCACCATAGGATCGGCGGTTTCAGGCATCAGGGTAATGGTCGTGACCTGGGTGCCGCCAAAGGCCGTCCCCTGGTAGGGCTCACTGACCATGCGCGCCAGCCCGCTTTCGGTCAGGGCTTTCTGGGTGCGGCCCAATTGGGCCTGCACGTCTTTCTGGGTCTGCTGGGCCGCCACGACGGCCACCGTGGCGCCGCCCAGCAGCAGGGCCGCGCTCAGCGCGGCGATGGTAAGTGCGCGTTTCTTCATCACCCTGTCAGCGTAGGGGGTGCCCCAAACGCGCCGGGCCGCATTTGAGGTACAGAATCCTGGACAGGGGGTGGGGGTTGTACAGGGGCCGGGTTACGCCAGTGCCGGGCCGGGCACCAGCACCATCCGCAGATCATTCAGGTTTTGCCCGGTGGGGCCGGTGACCACCAGATCGCCCAGCGCGGCAAAAAATGAGCCAGCGTCGTTCTCGCGCAGCGCCCGCTGGGGGTCCAGACCCAGGGCCCCGGCGCGAGCCAGCGTGTCCGGTGTGACCAGGGCGCCCGCGCCGCCACTGGTGCCATCCACCCCGTCCGAGCCAGCCGAGAGGGCGTAGACCCCCAGGCCAGCCAGCGCCAGGGCCAGCGCGAATTCGGTGTTCCGCCCGCCGTGACCGCTGCCCCGCACCGTCACGGTGGCCTCGCCGCCCGAGAGGAGGGCCACCGGGGCAGGCCAGGGCGTGCCGCACACCTGCACGCTGCGGACCAGGGCTCCATGAAAGGCAGCCAGCTCGCGCGCCTCGCCCGTGAAGGTGTCGCCCAGGATCACCGCCGGGAAGCCCCGGGCCTGCAGGGCCGCCTGCGCCGCCCGCAGCAGGTCGCGGTTTCCGCCGATCACCTGGGCGTGGGTGTGGGGCAGAGCTGTGGGTGTGTCCTCGTGTTCACCCCGGGCGCCCGCTTCCAGAACGGCCCGGGCCTCCGGTGCCGCCACCCCAAAACGGTCCAGCACCGCCAGGGCGTCGGCAAAGGTGCTGGGGTCGGGCACCGTGGGGCCGCTGGCGATGGTGGCTGGGTCGTCGCCTACCACGTCGCTGAGCAGCCACGTGCGCACCCGGGCGCGGGTGGCTGCCGCCAGCTGGCCGCCCTTCACGCGCGACAGGTGGCGGCGCACGGTGTTCAGGGCGTGGATGTCGGCTCCGGCACGCATCAGCTCGGCGCTGAGGGCGGCCTTCTGGGCCAGGGTCACGCCGCGCGGCGCACACAGCAGGGCGCTGCCCCCGCCCGACAGCAGCACCAGCGCCTCGTCCTGTGGCCCCAGGGCGGTCAGCGCACGCAGGGCTTCCTCGGCGGCGGCCACGCTGCGGGCGTCGGGGTACGGGTGCCCAGCGCGGCGCACGGCCACATGGGCGGGCCACGTAGGCACGGGGGCGCCATCTGGTAGCACGGCCAGGGCCGGCACGTCGGGGTAGACCTCCAGCGCCGCCGCCAGCATGGGGGCCGCCGCCTTGCCCACGGCCAGGATGAAGCTGGGCGCCGTCCCTTGCAGGTGCGGCGCCAGCAACCGTCCCGGCGCGGTGGCGGCCAGGGCCTCCTGAAAGCAGGCCAGCAGCAGCGCCCGCGCCTCGTCCGGGGTCATACGCCCAGTGTACGGCGTGGACAGAATGTGACGCCATGCACGACGAAAATCCCACTTGGTCAGCTTGCTGACGCCAGACTGAAGCTCCGCTCTACGCCCGCTCAAGGGCCGCTCCAGACTGACTGAAGGTCACGTCATCTGCGCACGCCGCCCCCGGGGCACACTGCAAGGTATGGAACTGCTGTTTGCCCTGGCCGCGATTGCCCTGCCCCTGATCTCCATTCCCGTGATGTACCCCGGCCGCGTGCCCCAAGACGGGACGCCCGAGTGAGTTTCCCCACCGCTGAACCCTGCCGGGCACCCTTCCACGGGTGCCCGCTTCCGTTGGCTCATTCCCCTTCGCGCACTGCGTAGCGCTCGGCCAGGGCCAGCACGTCTTTGGGGTTCAGCACGCCTTTGAACCACACCACGCGGTCGCCAAAATCGCTGGGGTCCACGCCAGCCCGTTCCAGGTTCAGGCGCTCGCTCACGCACACGATCACGTCGCGGCGCCCAGCCTTGCGCAGCAGCTCGAATTTCTTGCGCAGATACTCTGGGCGCCAGTAGCCCACGATTTCCACCAGCACCGAGCGTTCTCCCTGCACCAGCCGGAAATCCGGCAGAATCACGCCGCCTGGTACCGGCACCAGGTCCACCTCGCGTTCCAGCTGCCAGGGCGTGTCCAGCTTGGCAAAGCGTTCGGTAAACCCCGATTCCAGGGCGCTGTCGTGCTCCTGCGGCGGGGCGTAGTGGCTGACGTACCCGTCCTCGCTGGTGAGCTGAAAGGACCACTCGGTGTCGGCAGGGTCCACCCACGCGAGGTCGCGCCGGGGTTTGAGGGTGGCACTCAGGTCCCATTTGGTCACATGCAGCAGCGCGGGCAGGAACTTGGCCATGCTCAGGCCGTAGCGCGTGGTCTGCCCGAACAGACTGGCGGGGCCGTCCAGCGTGAGGGTAAAGCCCAGGTTGGCGTCACCCTCCACGGTGGCCATCAGGCCAAAGAACTTCAGGTATTTCAGCAGTTGCTTGTAGCGCGCCGGTTCATTGCGCCGCGCGGTGATCACCAGTTCGGAGGCGCGGTAGAGGGTTCCTTGTGCCTGCGCCAGGTCGTAGCGGTGAATCAGTTCCAGGGGCGCGGGTGGCTCGAAGGCCACCAGGGTCTGCTGATCCGGCAGGTCGGCGTAGAGGGCGGCCGTCAGCTCATCCGGGCTCAGGGGCCGCTCCAGGCCCAGCGAGCGGCCCGCCTGTTCCAGCACCAGCGTGGTCGTGCGGCGGCTGGGCACGCCCGCCTGCGCCAGTTCGAACACGCGCGCGCGCACCACCCCTGGCTCCACGGGCCCGGCGGCCTCAAAGGTGCCCAGGTTGGTCAGCAGATGGGCCAGCCCGCGCAGCACCTTGAAATCCTGACGCCCCGCTTCGAGGGTGCGCAGTTCGTCGTCCAGCTCAAAGCGCCGCTTGCCGATGTGGGCTTCAAAAGCGCCGATCAGGGTTTCGGCCAGCGCGAGGTTCTGTGGGGTGGGTTTCAGGCGCCGGGGCTCCACCAGCCCGGCCTTGACCCGGAACATCAGCAGCTCAGTCGGAAGCATTGAGCACCCCGAAGTCGTCCTCGGCGGGGGCTTTCCACTGGCCCCGGCGCTGCTGGCTGACGCGCTCCTCGCTGGTGCCCTGGGTGATCACCTCGTACAGCACCGCCTGTTTGCCGGGCGCGCGGCGCAGAATCCGCCCCAGGCGCTGAATGTGCTCGCGCTCGGTGGCGGTGCCAGACAGCACCACCGCCACGCTGGCTTCGGGCACGTCCACGCCCTCGTTCAGCACGCGGCTGGTCACCAGCACCCGGTACGCCCCAGAGCGGAATTTTTCCAGCAGGGCGTGGCGCTCTTTCACCGGCGTCTGGTGCGTGATCGCCGGAATCAGGAACTCGCGGCTGATCCGGTACACGGTGGCGTTGTCGTCGGTGAAAATCAGCGTGCGCTCTTTCGGGTGGTTGGCCAGCACCTCTTCGAGCACCCGCAGCTTGCCGCCCGTGCCGTAAGCCAGCGAACGGGCCTCGCGGTGGGCCAGCATGGCGCGGCGGCCGTGGGGGGTGCCGCTGCTCATCACGAACTGTTTCCAGCCGTCAATGGACCCCAGCCGAATGCCGTTCAGGCGCAGGAACTCGTTGCGCTGCGCGATCAGGTCGTCGTAGCGGCGCTGCTCGAAGGGGCTCAGCGACACGCGGATCACCACTTCCTTGTAAGGCGCCAGTGTTTCGCCCGCCAGATCCTCGGGGGCGGCGTGAAACACCACCGGGCCAATCAGGGTGTCCAGGTCGCGCTCGCGGCCGTCGCTGCGCTTGGGCGTGGCGGTCAGGCCCAGGCGGTAGGGGGCGAGGCCCATCTCGGCAATCACGCGGGTGAAGTCGCTGGGCAGGTGATGGGCTTCATCGAAAATCTGCAGGGCGTAGCGCCCGGCCAGCGTCTCGGCGTGAATGGCCGCCGAATCGTAGGTGCTGACCAGCAGCGGGGTCTCGTCGTGGCTGCCGCCGCCCAGCAGGCCTACCTGCCCGTCTGGAAAGGCGGCCACCAACCCGGCATACCACTGGTGCAGCAGGTCCAGGGTGGGCACGCAGATCAGCGCGCTGCGGGGGGTGTCGCGCAGCGCCAGTTGCGCTACCAGCGTCTTGCCTGCCCCCGTGGGCAGCACCACCACGCCCCGGCGTCCGGCCCGTTTCCAGGCGTTCAGGGCCCGGGTCTGGTGTACGTAGGGGGTCACCTCGCGCGCAAAGCCCAGGTCCAGCTTCTCAAAGGCGGCGGCGCTGTCGCGGAAGGGCACGCCGGCTTCCCGCAGGGCCTCCACCACGGCGCGGTAAGCCCGGCCCGGCGCCCGCCACGACTGGCTGCGCGCGTCCCAGAGAAAGTGGTCACGCACGGGCGCGGGCACCTCGGTCATCACGAGGGTCCCCCGGTCCAGGCGCAGCGCAGGCGTCATCCTGCGGGGCATCGTACCCGGGGGGCGGGGGCAGGTGCCGTGCGCCGGGGCGCATTTCGCGCGCCTACGGGGTGGGGGATGGGGGCGGGCCCTGGCTCGCCAGCAGCGCCGCGCCCAGGGCCTCATAGGCCCGGTCGTCGGCCGGGGGATGGGTCAGGCCTGCCCGGGCGTCGCGCAGCAGCCGTTCCAGCGGCAGGGCCGGGGTCAGCGCCGCGCCGCCCGCCAGCCGCAGCGCGTGGTCGGTGGCGTCCACGGCGGCGTTCGTGCACAGGGCCTTGGCGGCGCCCAGCAGGGGCAGGGCGTCTGGGCCCGGGGCCGCGTCCCAGCGGACAGCCGCGTGAAACAGCAGTTCGCGCGCCGCCAGCAGCCCGGCGCCTACGCGCCCTACGCCCTCCTGCAGGCGCGGCAGGGTGGCCAGCGGGGCGCCCAGGGCGGTGGGCACGCGCTCGTGGGCATAGGCGCTCAGGGCGTGCAGGGCCGCGAAGCCCACGCCCAGGTAGGTGGCGGCCACGGCGGTCCAGAACCACGCGCTGCTCGCCGGATGGGGCTCGGCCGGGGCCCACAGCGGGGCCGGCGCGCCCTGAAACACCACGTCGTGGCTGCCGCTGCCGCGCAGGGCCAGGGCGCCCTGCCATGTGGGCTCAAGGCGCACCCCCTCGCCCCGCAGGTCCACCCAGAAACGCCCCACCCGGCCGTCTGGCAGGGCCGCCTGCACCAGCGCCCAGTGCAGGGCCCGCGCGCCCGTGCTCCAGGTTTTGCGCCCGCTGACCCGCCAGCCCGCGCCGTCCGGCGTGGCGGCGGTCCGGGGCAGGCCCCCCCGCGATGGGCTGCCCAGCTCCGGTTCGCTGGCCAGGGCATTGACGAGTTCACCGCGCCGGCACGCCCCCGCCAGGGCCGAGAGCAGTTCGTCCGGCAGAGTGCGGCCCTGAAACGCGGCGCCGGTCACATGCCCGTGCATGGCCAGCACCAGCGCGAGACTGGTCCCCTGCTCGCCCAGGGTCAGCTGCGCCTGGGCAAAAGCGGCCAGCGAGGCCCCCAGGCCACCCTCCGCACGGGGCAGGGTCAGGCGGGTGTAGCCACTCTCGCGCAGCGCCTGGGCGGCGTCCGGGGTCACGTCCTGCGCGGCTTCGCAGGCGGCGGTGTGAAGGCGAACGGCCTCGGCGGCGCGCGTCACCACGTCTTGCTGCCCGGTGCTGAGGGTGGGGGAGGGGACCAGAGGCGGGGTCACGCGCCGGGCCTGGGCGCCTGGGGGCCCTCGCCTACCGCCTGCAGCGTGAAGGTGAAGGTGCTGCCCTGCCCCGGCACCGAGGTGGCCCACACCCGCCCGCCGTGGTGGTCCAGAATCTTGCGCACGATGGCCAGCCCCATGCCAGTGCCTTCAAAGCGGTCGCGGCCGTGCAGGCGCTGGAACATCTCGAAAATGCGCTCGGCGTAGTGGGCTTCAAAGCCAATGCCGTTGTCGCGCACCTCAATCTGCCAGCCGCCCTCCTCGGCGGGGCGCGCCTGCACCTCAATGTGCGGCGTCACCCCCTCACGGCGAAACTTAATGGCGTTGCCCAGCAGGTTCTGAAACAGCTGCGCCAGTTCGGAACGCACGCCCAGCACCTCCGGGAGCGGCGCGCTGGTCACGCGGGCGCCGCTGCGTTCCAGGGCGCCGTGCAGGCTGTCCAGGGCGTCCTGCAGCGGGCCATTCAGGTCCAGGGGCGCCAGAGGCTCGCGGATCACGTTCAGGCGCGAGAACACCAGCAGGTCGTCAATCAGCACCTTCATGCGCTCGGCGCCGCGCGTCACGAAATTCAGGTACTGCCGCCCCCGGTCGTCCAGCGCGCCGCCGTACCGGCGCTCAATCAGTTCGGCAAAGCTGGCGATGGTGCGCAGCGGCTCCTGCAGGTCATGGGACGCCACGTAGGCAAAGCGTTCCAGATCGGCGTTCGAGCGTTCCAGTTCGCGGGTGCGCTCCTGCAGTGTGCGGGCGTGCTCGGCGCCTTCCAGGGTCAGCCCCACGCTGCGCATCACGGTGGCCAGCACCGCCCGGTCAGTGGCGGTCCAGTGCCGGGCGCCAAACAGCCCTACCACGATCACGCCCTGCACCCGGCCGCCCACCGTCACTGGCAGCGAGGCCGTGGCGCTGATGTGCGCCACCGTGCTGTCCAAGTTGTCGTTGGTGCGGTCGTACTCGTCTTGATACAGCGGTTCGCCCGTTTCAAAGGGCAGGCGCACGGTGCGCGTGGTCTCGTAGGGAAATCCGTCGTCCACCTGCCGCTGCAGTTCGGCGTTGCGCAGGTCGCCCAGCTGGGTCTTGGCCTGCCAGCGGTCGCCCTCGCACTCCCAGTAGATGGAATAGCCCTCGGGCAGCAGCGAGAGCATGATCTGCTGGGCGCGCGTGATCAGGCTGTAGGGGTCGGCTTCCAGCGTGAGGTTGCGGGTCAGGCCCTCAAAGGCCTCCAGGGCCTGGGTGCGGGCCTGCAGGGCGTCGCGCTGCTTTTGCAGCTGTAGCGACACGGCCGCGCGTTCCAGCGACAGGTTCAGGCTGCGCCCGGTGGAGCGCACCACCGCCCGCGCGTGCTCGGACCACTGCTGGGTGCCTTTCAGGCCCACGGCCAGCAAGCCCACCACCTCGCCCTCCACCACCATCGGGTAAAGGGCCACGGTGCCGTAGGCCTCGGTGGCGGCCACCTGCTCACGGGTCGGGTCCCAGCCGTCCACGAACACCGGCCCGCGCGTGCGCGCGGCGTCCGCGAAGGTGGGGGCGTCCACCGGCACGCCGGCCGTGATGCTCTCGATGACGGCTGGTTCCAGGTCCTCGGTCCACACCTGCGCGCGCCACAGGTCGCCGTCCCGCTCGTAGTAGGCGGCGCTGCACTCGGCAAAGAAGCCGCGAAACACGCCCATCGCCTCGCGCGCCAGGGTATAGACCTCGGTGCTGGTGCCGGCGGCCTCGGTAAAGCGCACGAACGCTTCCAAGGCGGCAGCCTGCGCTTCCAGCTCGCGGGTGCGCGCCTCCACCCGCTCTTCCAGCAGGCGGTGGCTGTCTTGCAGCTGCTGGTAGAGCCGGGCATTGTCCATGCCCACCGCCGCCTGCGCCGCCAGGGCCAGCAGCAGTTCCTCGGCGCGCTCGGTAAAGACCCCGGTCTCGGCGTGCCCGAAAAACAGCCCGCCCATCACCTCGCCGGAGCGCGACACCACCGGCACCGCCAGATAACTGCGCACCGGCAGGTGCCCGGCGGGCATCCCGTGGTGGGGGGCGTTGTGGCCGTAGCGCGGGTCCTGCGTGATGTCATTAGAGCGCACCACCCCCTGGGCGCTGAAGGTGGGCGCAAAAATCTGGGTGTTGCGTGGCATGGGAAACTTCGAGAACGCCTCTCTGGGCACCCCGGACAGGGTGTAGAGCATGTAGCTTTCCTGGCCGTCGCCCACCACGTTGTAAAAAAAGGCCCCGAACTGTGCACCGCTCAGCTGCACACCCGCGTCGGTCACCGCCTGCACCATGCGCCCCAGGTCCAGTTCGGCGGCCACCATCTGCCCGCTGCGGTTGAGCTGCCGCAGCGCCTCGGCTTCGTCCTGCAGCCGGGCCTGGGCCCGCACGCGGCTGAGCGCCTGGGCACACTGCCCCACCAGCGCCTCGAAGAACGCGCGCTCGGGCGGCCGGAACCGCCGCGCCTCCCGGAAGCTCAGGGCCAGCACGCCCCACAGCTGGCCGTCAACCTGCAGGGGCAGCGCCGCCATGCTGCGGGTCTGCTCGGCCCGCACCCCCACCGAGCCGGGGTAGCGCGCATCAAAGGTGTCGCCCTCCACGTAGGTGGCCTGGCCGCTGCGCGCCACCTCGCAGGGGGGGATGTCCAGGGCCACAGGAAAACGGGTAAAGCGGGCGCGTAGTTCGGGCGAGTACCCGTTTTCGCCCACCAGTTCCAGGTGCTCGCCGTCGGCGGCAGGGCGCACCAGCGCCGCCATGTAGGCACCAGCCGCCGCCGCCGTTTCGCGCAGGGTGACCTGCACCACTTCCTCCAGGCTGTTCACCCGTGCCAGGGCCGCCGTGACTTCCTGCAGCGCGGCCGAGCGGTGCTGGGCACTCACGTCGCGCAGCTGCACGGCGAGGTGTTCCCCGTGTGGGGTGACCTGCACCCGCACCCAGCCGCCCAGCGAAGGGTTGAAGGCGTCGTATTCCACCCGGCGGCCTTCCTGGCGGGCGCGGCGACTCTCTTCGGGCCAGCGCGGGCTGAAGGCGTGGGCGAAATCGGTTTCCAGGGACAGGCCCAGCAGTTCCGTGCCGCCCCGCCCCACCAGCGCCCCTGCGGCGTCGTTGGCATACACGAAGTGGCCCTGGCCGTCCAGGACGAACAGGGCGTCGTCGCTGGCGGCCAGCAGGGTGGCCAGCGCGGCCAGCGGCAGGTCACTGGCCTGGGGGGTACCAGAGCGGGAGGAAGCGGCAGACTCAGGCAACAGAGCTTCAGTCTAGCAAGGGGCCCTGCTCCACGGCGTCTGCCCCTAGGGTCTGTCTGGCTGAATTTGGCAGGATAACGGCATGGGACGGACGGATTTGACGGAGCAGCAGTGGGCCATACTGTCGCCGCTGCTGCCGAAGAACCCGAAGCGGGGGCACGCCTAC
>NZ_JAHRBL010000036.1 GCF_019693445.1 Deinococcus aquaedulcis
AACCAACGATCACGCTCGTCGGCGGTTGAGGCTTGGCGTTGACGACGCAGCAGTTCGTCTTCATCTAAGTGCTTCAGAGGAATGATCGCTTTGATACACTAACTATACTTCAAATTTGTATGAGGGGCTGACCACCGTTTCTGCTTCATCTGCCTGCTCTGACACGAGACAACGGTACCCAGCGGGGTGATGAGCCCGCTGAGGTTGGTCTTAAGACCCGGGGTGAGGGCGTGGCCGTTCAGGCGAGGCCGCCGCCTGACTCGCGGCAGGCGGTGGGACCACGGGCAACACACCGGCCTGCAGCAACTGCCCCGCCTCTGGCGCGGGCACGGGGCGGCTGATGACATAGCCCTGGATCAGGTCGCAGGGCAGACTGCGCAACTGGGCCCACTGGGCTGGCGTTTCTACCCCTTCCACCACAGCCGTCAGGTTCAGGCTGCGCACCAGGGCCAGAATGCTGCCCAGAAGGGCTTGCCCCTGGGGCCGGCCCACATCCTGCACGAAGCTCCGGTCAATCTTGACGCTGTGAACCGGAAATTGACGCAGGTAGCTCAGGCTGCTGTAGCCGGTGCCAAAATCGTCCACGGCGAGGTGAACCCCCAGGGCGCGCAACGCCTGCAAGGTTGTGACCACAGCGTCAATGCCGGCCGCCGCCACGCTTTCCGTGAATTCCAGGTGCAGGGCCGACGGTTCAAGCCCGGTATCACGCAGCGCGTCTTGCACCGTTTCCAGCACCTGTCCCAGACGGAACTGCCGGGCCGAGACGTTCACCGACACCCACACGTCGTTCAGGCCCTGTGCGCGCCACGTCTGCATCTGCGAACAGGCCTCGCGCAGCACCCAGGTGCCGATGGGCACGATCAGACCCGTATCTTCCGCGACAGGAATGAAGTCGGCGGGGCTGACCAGCCCCCGGGTGGGGTGCGCCCAGCGCACCAGGGCCTCCAAGCCCCGAACCTGACCCGTTTGGGTGTCCACCAGCGGCTGGTAGGTCAGAAAGAGTTCCTGGCGGGCCAGGGCGCGGCGCAGATCCTGCTCCAGGGTCAGGCGGGCCAGCAGGTCCTCTTCCATATCTGGCGTGTACAGGGTGTGGCCATTGCCGCCCTGCGCTTTGATTCGGGCCAGCGCCGTGTCCGCGTGCCGCAGAAGGCCCGCGCTGTCGTCGCCATGTGCAGGGAACTCCGCCGCGCCAATGCTGGCCTGGAGCAGCAGCTCCCGGCCGTCCACCTGCCAGGGGAGGCGCAGGCTGTCCAGAAGCGCCTCGGCTCTGGCCGCTGAGACGGGCCCCCGCTCGACCAGGATGAATTCATCCGCACTCTGCCGGGCCAGCAGGCTGTTCGGCGCGGCCACGCCATTCAGTCGGCGGGCCACCTCCACCAGCACCCGGTCACCGAACGGCGGGCCAAAGCTCGCGTTGATCGTCTTGAACTGGTCCAGGTCAATCAGGTACACCGCCAGGTGGGCCGGTGGGTCGGCCAGCAGGCGGCTCACTTCGCCGTCCAGGGCTGGACGGTTGAGCAGGCCCGTCAGGCCGTCGTGATTGGCCAGGTACAGCAGCGAGCGCTGGTGCTGGGCACTGTCCCGGATGCTGACCCAGAAGCCCCGGAAGGCCACCAGGCTGAACAGCACCATCAGGGCGGCCAGCCCCAGCACGGCATTGCGCTGGGCCGTGAGGCGCGCGGCGCGCTCACCCAGCATCGCGTGCAGCACCGGTGCCCCCTGGCCGTAAAGGGTCAGGGCCGACTGCACCGCTGCCTCGCTGGTCTGGCGGTACGCCTGTACCTGATTGGATTGGCCGCGAATCACCCCGCCGGCCCACCACGCCAGTTGCTGACTCACGCGGCGGTGCAACTCGGCCTGGGCCCGGATCAGTTCAGGGGGCACGGGCCTGCGCGTTTCACGAACCTTGTCCCAGCTGCGGCGCACACTGTCAGAAGTGCCCTGCAGTTCTCCGGGCAACAGCGCGGGCTGAGCGGGTTGAGACCGCTGCAACTGGTGCATGCCGGCCCACCGCAGCGCGCCACTCTGGGCGGTGACCACCGGCAGCTGCCGCACCAGCAAGTCCATCAGATAAAACGAAGGCAGCTCCGGGTCCAGAACGAGGCTTGAGGTGTCCGCCACGTGGGTGATGAGGCTCAGGGTTTGCGCGCGCAGGGGCTCGTCAACCGAGCCGCCGCCTGCCCGGTACGTGTCCTGCCAGGTCTGCCAGGCGGCGGCGGCGTCCAGGGACGGGTGGGCCTGTACCGCCTGCGTCACCTGCTGCATCGCCGTCTGGACCGCCTGTTGCGCTGGCAGGCGGTCCGCTGACTGCAGGTGGGCGACTTCACGCTCGCGGTCCAGCTGCACCAGCAGTTGGAGGAGGGGGCCGATGATCGCCAGCCCCCGCTGCTCATCGCGCGCGATGCGGATCTGGTGCTGGGCCTGCGCCGTGTACGCGCTCAGGATCACAGTCAGGGGCAGCACGAACGCCAGCACCAGCGCCAGGAGCCCGACGCTCCGGACCAGGGGGGCATTGACAGCAGGAGCCATGGTCCAGCTGTTGTAGCGCCCGGTGCGTCACGGAACTCTTCCCCACCTGGCCATGAATGGGGCGGCGTGGGCACTGGGCGCGACTGGTGACCTGTGGCCCGAAGGTTACCGGGAAGCACTGGGCAGGGTCTCTCGAAGGCCATTTGAAAACCGGCTGGCTGGAACGTGAACCCAGGCCTGCTGCCCGGTTTGCCGCGACCTTGCTGACACGACCGCGCGTGCTTGGCATGGATGATGGCGGGCCTGGATGACTGGCTCTTCCCCATCCACCGGGCCTCATCACAGGGCAGGTCCCTTTCACTACGCGGCGCAGGCGTCCCGTGCCTTCTGGCCACTGCCCGGCTTCCAGTGAATACAGGCATTGATCCCGCTTTCCTCCAGTTCTGGACCATTCAAGGCAGAACTGGAGGTTGCCTGCCCCCGGCATTTTTCAGATCCACTTCTCGGACACCCACCTGCTTTTCTGCGCCGCTCTGCGAGGCTCTGCAGCCGAAAAAATGCCGTCACGTGTGACGGCATTTCCCGGAGGCCGGATCAGGCGTACTGGGGACGCACCCCCAGCACCTTCAGGCGCACCATGTTGGCCACGAACACCACCCCCGACGCCGCCGTCAGCACGAACAGCAGCACAAACGCGGCCTGTTCGCCCACAGTGGGCCTGAGGGCCGCAAAGAGCAGGGGCAGTGCAAAGCCGCCCAGGCCACCCAGCAGGCCCACCAGCCCGCCCACCACACCCATCTGGCCGGGGTGCCACTGGGCCACCAGGGCGTAGGTGCTGGCCTTGCCAATGCCCATGCCGGCGCCCACCAGAGTGGTCAGCAGCAGAAACGGGGTTAGCGGCAGGTCGCGCAGCAGGGGCAGGAGGCCCACCAGCATGGCCAGGAAAGACGCCACGGTGACGCCACGCGGGCCAAAGCGGTCACTGAAATAACCGCCCAGGGGCCGCAGCAGGCTGGCCGGAAAGATAAACAGCGCAGTCAGCAGCCCCGCCTGCGCCAGCGGCACCCCGTAGTGGTCCACGTAATAGCGGGGCAAAAAGAGGCTGTAGGCCACGTACGCGCCAAAGAACACCACGTAATACAGCCCGAAACGCCATACCTGCAGCCGCCGCAGGGGCCGCAGCCAGTCGGCCAGGGTGCGCCCGGCGGGGGCCACGCGGTCAGGTGGGGTCAGGCGCAGCGTCAGGGCGGCGCAGAGCAGCAGCAGCAGGCCAAAGGCGAATGGCACGAACCGCCAGCCACCTGGAATCAGCAGCCCGGCTGGCACCGCTGCAACCAGGGCGGGCGCCAGCAGTTTGGTCAGGCTGGCCCCGGCGTTCCCTGCCCCGAAGGTGCCCAGGGCCAGCCCCAGGCGCTCACCGGGCACCCACTGGGCAATCCAGGCGTTGCCCACGGCAAAGCTGACCCCGGCCAGCCCCACCCCCAGCGCCAGGGCCAGCAGCGCCGGGTAACTGCCAGCGTAGGCCAGCGCCAGGGCAAACGCCGCCGTGAGCAGCAGGTTCGCCACGAACACCCGCTTGCCCCCGTAGCGGTCGGCCCACAGCCCGGCCGGCAGGCGCAGCAGCGACCCGGTCAGCACCGGAATGGCGGTCAGCAGGGTGTACTGGGCGTCACTCAGGCCCAGGTCGCGGCGCAAGGGCAGGCCCACGATGGCCAGCATGACCCACACGGCAAACATCAGCGTGAAGCCCAGCGTGGCGCCCGTGACCACGCGGCGGGCCTCGGGGCTCAGGGGCGCGGGGGATGTGGGGTGAGCAGGCATAGCAACCTCCAGGGGAAAAAGGGGACGAAGAACAAAAGGCGGCGGGTTACACCGGCCGCAGGGCCGACCCCGGATTCGCCCGCCCCACCGGCTCGGCCAGGGGCACAAGTGCCACGGGCGTGAGCTTGAAGCCGGGCATGCGCGAATGGGGGTCCAGGGCCTGCGGATCGGTGAGGAGGTTGGCGGTTTCGGGCCAGTGGAAGGGGACAAACACGGTGTCGGGCCGCAGGCCGGGCGCCAGCGCCACCGGGGCCTGGGCCTGCCCGTGGGCGGTGCGCAGCAGCACCGGGTCGCCTGCACGCAGGCCGTGGGCCCGGGCGGTGTCGGGGTGCAGCTGCGCGGCGAACGTGGCCCTCAGGGCCGGGTTGCGCCGGGTCTGGGTGCCGCTCTGGTACTGGGCGCCCAGCCGCCCGGTGGTCAGGTACAGCTGGCCTGGGACGGCAGCCACCGCCGGCAGCTGCGGCACATGCAGGGTGGCCAGCCCGTCGGGCGTGGGGTAGGGCGGGGCGTAGACGTGTGGGGTGTCCGGGGTATCTCGTTCTGGCGTGTCTCGTTCTGGGGCCCGTATGCCAGCGGTCCGGGCGGCGCGCACCGGCCACTGGGCACTGGCCCGGTCCAGGCGCGCGGCACTCAGGCCGCTGTAATCGGCCAGACCGCCCGCCGTCGCCCGGAAGAACTCGTCCTGCAGGGCCTGAAAGGTGGGATAGGTAAAGCCCTGCTCCCGGCCCACGGCCTGCGCCAGATCGCACAGAATGCGCCAGTCCTCGCGGGCAGCGCCGGGGGGCCACGCGGCGCGGCGCCGCCGCTGCACCCGGCCTTCCAGGTTCGTGGTGGTGCCTTCTTCCTCACACCACATGGACCCTGGCAGCACCAGGGTGGCCAGCGCCGCCGTCTCGCTGGGCAGCACGTCAATCACGATCAGGTGGCGCAGGCGCCCCAGATTGCGCGCCACCTGCCCGGCCCCCGCCGCACTGACCACCGGGTTGGCCGCCAGCACGATCAGGGCCTCAATGTCGTCACCGCAGGCGCCCAGCAACTCCTGGGCACTGCGGCCCGGGGCCGGCAGGTCATCCGGCGCGCAGCCCCACAACGCCGCCATGTGGGCGCGGTGCGCCGGGTTTCGCAGCGAGCGGGCACCGGGCAGCTGATCGTTCTTCTGGCCGTGCTCGCGCCCCCCCTGGCCGTTTCCCTGGCCGGTCAGCGGGGCGTAGCCGCCGCCCACCTTGCCAAAGTGGCCGCACAAAAAGGCCAGATTCAGCCACGCCTGCACGGTGTCGGTGCCGTGCAGGTGCTGCTCTGGGCCGCGCCCGCTCAGGATCAGGGGGGTACGGGCCGCCGCGTAGGCGCGCGCCAGGGCCAGCACCTCGTCTTCGGCCACGCCGCAGTCCTGGGCCACCCGGGCCGGCGTGTAGGCGCGGGCCTGGGCCAGCACCTCGGCCATGCCGTGGGCCGGGGCGGTGGGCCGAATGCGGCCCCAGTGCGCCATGAGGTGCAGCAGACCCAGGGCCAGCACGCCGTCGGTGCCGGGGCGCAGGGCCAGGTGGTGCCCGGCCACCTTCGCCGTGGGCGTGGCGCGCGGATCAATGGCCCACACCTGAGCGCCCCGGTCCTTGCTGGCTTTGAGGTACTGGGCCAGGGGCGGCAGCGTTTCGGCGATGTTGGCCCCCACCAGCAGCACCAGATCGCTGCGCGGCAGGTCGTCCAGCGGAAAGCCCAGGCCCCGGTCGTAGCCCACCGTGCGGGTGAGGGCCGCGCTGGCACTGGCCATGCAGTAGCGGCCGTTGTAGTCGATGTGCGGGGTGCGCAGCGCCAGCCGCGCGAATTTGCCCAGCAGGTACGCGGTTTCGTTGGTCAGGGCGCCACTGCCAAACACGCCGATGCGCTCCGGGGCCGCCTGCACCAGCGGGCCCAGGGCGTCCTGAATGTACGCCAGGGCCTCGGGCCAGCCCACCGGCACCAGTTCGCCGTTCCGGCGCAGCAGTGGCGTGGTCAGCCGCTCCGGGTGGCGCAGATCGTTCAGGGCGGCCAGACCCTTCTTGCACACCGTGCCGTGGGCCACGGGGCAGGCCTTGGTGGGCGTGGCCCGCACGGGCAGGCCGCCTTCAAGGTGCAGGTCGAAGTTGCACTGCACCGCGCAGTAGGGACAGGTGGTGCGCACGGTGGCGGTAGGGGGGCTGCCCGGCGTCATGCCGCCACCTTGCGGGGCAGGGCAAGGGTTGTCAAGGCCAAATTTGCAGGTTGTTTCAAAAATTCAGAACGCTTTGCAGGATTTTTCCCCAAACTGTCCAATACACTCGGCCTGACCGGCACTTAGCTAGCCTTTTTGTTGACAAAATTCAGATTGGCCCGTTAACTGTGTCGCAGCAGGCGGCGCGCTTCCCCTTCTCCCACTGCGCCCTGCCCTGGAGGTTGCCCCATGTCCACACCCGTTTCGTCTCTTCCACACGTCGTCATCGTGGGCAACGGCATGGTCGGCCACCGCTTGGCAGAGCAGCTGCGCGAGGGCGCTCCCGCGCAGGCCTTGCGCCTGACCGTGATCTGCGAGGAAAGTCGCCTCGCCTATGACCGCGTACACCTGTCGCAGCACTTTGATGACCCCGCGCCGGACCTTGCGCTGGCGACGCCGGGCGCCTACGCCGAGCAGGGCGTGGCCGTGCTCTGGGGCCGCGCCCACGACCTGAACCCGGCGGCGCGCACCGTGGCGGTGGGAGACCGCACCCTGGCCTACGACGCCCTGGTGCTGGCCACCGGTTCGGTGCCCTTCGTGCCGCCGCTGCCCGGCAAGGAGGCCCGGGGCTGTTTCGTCTACCGCACCCTGGAGGACCTAGAGGCCATCCGGGGCGCGGCGCAGCAGGCGCACACCGGCGTGGTGATCGGCGGCGGCCTGCTGGGTCTGGAAGCGGCCGGGGCCCTGCGCAAACTGGGCCTGCAGACGCATGTGGTCGAGGTGGCGCCCTGGCTGATGCCCGCGCAGCTGGACGCCGAGGGCGGCGCCACACTGCAGCGGCGCGTGGAAGCCCTGGGCCTTCAGGTCCATGTGGGCCGGGCCACCCAGCGCCTGACCACCGACGCGGCGGGGCAGGTGACCGGCCTCGTCTTTGCCGATGGACAGACGCTGGACACCGAACTCGTGGTGTTCTCCGCCGGCATCCGCCCCCGCGACGAGTTGGCCCGCGCGGCCGGGCTGGCGGTGGGCGAACGCGGCGGCATTCAGATTGACGACCAGGGCCGCACGAGCGCGCCGGGCGTGTACGCCGCCGGAGAATGCGCGCTGCACGGCGGGCGCACCTACGGGCTGGTGGCGCCGGGCTACCGCATGGCGGCGGTGGTGGCCGCCAACGTGCGGCGCGACCTGGGGCTGCAGACCGGGCCCCCCGCCCTGTTCACCGGCGCCGACCTGTCCACGCAGCTCAAGCTGCTGGGCGTTGAGGTGGGCTCGTTCGGGGACGCGCAGGGGAAGACCCCGGGCAGCCGCACCGTGTCCCTCAGCGACAACGTGCGCGGCACCTACAGCAAACTGGTGCTGTCCCAGGATGGGCAGCGGGTCCTGGGCGGCCTGCTGGTGGGCGACACCGCCCGCTACAGCGACCTGCTGGACCTGGCCCTGTCGGGGCAGGTGCTGAGCGCCTCGCCCGAAACGCTGCTGGTGCCCCCCACGGGGGCGGCCCCGGCCAGCGCCGATCCGCTGCTGTGCTCCTGCGAACACGTGCGGGGAAGCGCGGTGTGTGCGGCCGTGCACGGTGGGGCGCGCGACGTGGCGGCGCTGAAAAAGGCCACAGGAGCAGGCACCGGCTGCGGGGGCTGCGTGCCCACCCTGCAGCGCACGCTGCAAGGCGAACTGCACCGCCTGGGCGAAGGTGTCTCAGTGCACCTGTGCGAGCACTACGCCTACAGCCGCCAGGACCTGTTTGACCTGATCCGGGTGCGTGGCTACCGCACCTGGGCGCAGGTGCTCTCGGCCTGCGGCACCGGGCACGGCTGCGAAGTCTGTAAGCCGGCAGTGGCCTCCATTCTGGCCAGCCTGCACAGCGAACTGGTGGTGGGACCGGCACACGCGGCGGTGCAGGACACCAACGACGCCTTTCTGGCCAACATTCAGAAAAACGGCACTTACTCGGTGGTGCCCCGTATCCCCGGCGGCGAGATTACCCCGGAGGGACTGGTGGCCATTGGCACCGTGGCGCGTAAATTTGGGCTGTACTGCAAGCTCACGGGCGGCCAACGCATTGACCTGCTGGGGGCCCATGTGGGCGACCTGCCCGCCATCTGGGAAGAGCTGATTGCGGCCGGCTTCGAAAGCGGGCACGCCTACGGCAAGAGCCTGCGTACGGTCAAAAGCTGCGTGGGCTCGGCATGGTGCCGCTACGGCGTACAGGATTCCACGGGGCTGGCGGTGCGGCTGGAACTGCGCTACCGGGGCCTGCGCAGCCCCCACAAACTGAAAAGTGGCGTGTCCGGCTGCGTGCGCGAATGCGCCGAGGCCCGCTCCAAGGACTTTGGCCTGATTGCCACCGAGCGCGGCTGGAATGTGTATGTAGGAGGCAACGGCGGCGTGACCCCCCGGCACGCCCAGCTGCTGGCCGAGGGGCTGAGTGAGGACGAGGTGGTGCGCGTGCTGGACCGCTACCTGATGTTCTACGTGCGCACCGCCGACCGCCTGGAGCGCACCTCGGCGTGGCTGGAGCGCATGGAAGGTGGGCTGGACCACCTGCGGCGCGTGATTCTCGACGACCACCTGGGCCTGTGCGCCGAGCTGGAAGCCGAGATGGCCCGCCATGTCGCCGCCTATCAGGACGAGTGGGCGGCGGCCGTGGCCGACCCGGCGGTGCGCGCCCGGTTCCGCACCTTCGTCAACGCCGATGCCCGTGACGACGGCGTGACCTGGGTGACCGAACGCGGCCAGCCCTGTCCGGCGCCGCCAGCAGGTGCCCATCCGGCCCTGCCCGGAGGTGACTGATGACAGGGTTCCGTTCCTCGTCCCTCCTCTCATCCAGCACCGAGATGTTTGCTCCTCACCCAAAGCCCGCCTCGTCTCCTGCTCTCGGGGATGACCGCCCACTGACGTTCACCCCCCACCCTACCCCTCGGAGCGTACCCATGACTCTGCCTCCTTCCTCCACCCTGCCCTGGACGCGCGTGTGCGCGCTGGGCGACATCCTGCCCGGCAGCGGCGTTTGCGCGCTGGTGTCTGGCGTTCAGATCGCGCTCTTTCACGTGGCCGGGCGGGTATATGCCCTGGGCAACCGCGACCCCTTTACCGGCGCCAATGTGCTTTCGCGCGGCCTGACGGGCAGTTACCAGCGCGGCGACGAGGTGCGCTTCAAGGTCGCCTCGCCGCTGCTGAAACACACCTTCGATCTGGAAACGGGCCAGAGCCTGGAGGAACCGGGCGTTCGCGTGCCGGTGTTTGCCACCCGCCTGGAAGGAGGTGACGTATGGACTGGTTCGGCCATCTGAACGTCCTGAGTCTGGAATCGCGCCGCAGCGAGGAAATGGAAACCCTGATCCGCAAGTACGGCGGGACCCCGCAGGTGGCCCCCAGCATGCGCGAGGTCAAACTGGACCTGAGTGGGCCCCTGGCCCAGTTCGAGCGCGACCTGGCCGCCGGGGACATTCACGCCGTGGCCTGCCTGACGGGCGTGGGCACCCGCATGTTCCTCAAGGAGCTGGCGGCGCGCGATCCCCGCCATCTGGAAACGCTGCGCGGCGTGCCGCTGATTGCCCGGGGGAGCAAACCCGCCCAGGCACTGAAAAGCTTTGGCCTGCCCAGTGTGCTGGTGCCCCGCCCCTGCACGTGGCACGAGGTGACCGAACACCTGCTGGCCACCCTGACGCGCGGGCAGCACGCTGTGGTGCTGGAATACGGCGACGCCCTGCCCACCGCCATGCGGCGCGAACTGGGCTACGCGGGGATTCGCGTGACCAGCGTGCCGGTCTACCGCTGCGCCTTTCCCCAGGACCCCGCGCCCCTGGCGCGCGCCGTGCGCGACGTGGTGCTGGGCGGCCCCGACATCCTGCTGCTGTCCAGCGGCACCCAGCTGCTGCACTTCCTGAAATACGCCGAGAAGTTGGGCCTGCTGGACGAGGCGCGCGCGGGGCTGGCGCGGCTGGTGGTGGTCAGCATTGGCCCGGCCTGCAGCGAGGCCGCCGCTGACCTGGGCCTGCGCATTGACCTGGAGGCCAACCCACACAAGATGGGCATTCTGGTGCGCATGGCCGCCGAACATGGCCCGGGCCTGCTGGCGCAGCGCCTGGGCCGGGCGGGCTGACGGGTCCGGAGAGAGCACCGTCGGCTCTCGCTCCATCCTTTCGCTACTTCAGAAGCAGAAACACACCCAAGCTTGGCCCTCTCAACGCTGGAGCCAGAGGCGCGGCCCACACTCTGGCTCCAGCACCAGGTGCTGGCGACCCGTGCTGCACGGCATGAAGAACGAGCGAAGGGTTGAGAGCCCACACGGCGCTACAGACTGCACCCACTGCCACAAGAGCGGCGCCATCTGACCACGGAACTAAACAGTGGGCGCCAGAGCGTGGCGGGGCCCCAGCCAGCGCTCTCCAGGCTGCATAGTGCGCCGCCGAACAACACCGCAGAAGAGGCCACGCCGCCGACTGCCGGCGGGCTGAAAGCCAGAGGATAACAACCTGGGCGGCACAGCTTCCGCAGGCATGCCATGCTCCTCGGGATGTTCGTGTCTGCCCATGCACACCTTCTGGGGCTGCTTGTCTTTGGGCTGTCGCTCCCAGTAAACCTACGCGCACCGGTCCTTCCTCTGTGATGCGGCGTGCCAGTTCTCCTGCCTTGCTGGACATGGCCGCTGTGCACCAGACCGGTCCTCAGCAGAGCGGGGCCAAAGCCTGGCGCCTGACGCAACTGCGCCGGTACGGGTTCCCAGTCCCCGACCTTTATGTTGTTCCAGCGTGGGTCCACGCAGACTGGCTTCAGCGCAGCCGGCTTGAGCCACGCCTGCGCAGCGCAGCGCCCAACGAACTCGAACGCCTCCGCACCCAGCTGCATGAGACGCCGCTCCCCGAAACACTGATAGCGGCGCTCGCTGAACTGGCCCCTGTGGCCCCCGCCTGGGCCGTACGTTCCTCTGCGCCGCACGAAGACGGCACCGCCGCGTCTTTTGCCGGTCAGCACGCCACCTGCCTCCATGTCAGTGGCCTGCAAGCATTGTGTGAGGCGGTGCGGCACGTCTGGGCCTCGGTGTGGACGCCAGCCGCACTCAGCTACCGCCTCCGGCACGGCGCTGGGGCAGATTTCGGCATGGCGGTGCTGCTGATGCCGATGGTGCCTGCAGTGAGCAGCGGCGTCGCCTTTACGCGTGATCCGCTCACAGGGCAGCCGGAGCGCATCATTCTTCAGGCGAATTGGGGCCTGGGCGAAAGTCTGGTGCAGGGGCTCAGTGCAGGCGACGAGATCACCGTGCACACCAATCCCTTGAACGCCGACCTCATGGGGCTGCAGATCACGGTTGGGCGCAAGACCCAGCAGGTTCAGCTTCAGCCTGAGGGCGGCACACGTCCTGAAGCCGTCCCCATCCACCAACAGTGCCAGCCTGTCCTGCATCCAGCGCAGGCGCTCCGCCTTGCGGGCCTGCTGCGGCAGGCGGCCCTCAGCCTCAATTTCGCGGCGCCCCATTTCGACCTGGAGTGGGCGTTCGATGGCCACCGGTTCTGGCTATTGCAGGCGCGGCCCCTGACAGCGGTGGGTGGGCGCGAAGCTGGACAGGTGCAGGGCCAGCCCACGCTCTGGTCGCGCGGCAACACAGGGGAGGTGATGCCGTTCCCCCTCTCTGCCATCGACTGGAGCGCGGCGCAGAATATTGGTGAACGCGTGCTGAAAAGCAGCCTGCTGGCAGCGGGGTATGTGCCCGAGCCCGCCGCCCCGCGCCTGGCCCTGCACCAGGGCCACCTGTACATGAACATGTCGCTCGTGCAGTGGGAGCTGAAAGAAGCATTCGGCCTGTCCCCAGCCGACACCAACGCCCTGCTGGGTGGCCAGCAGCGCGCCCTGGTGTGGCCAAGGCAGCCCTGGACAGCGCGCCTCCGCCAGGGCAAGCGGCTGCTGCAGCTGGCCTTCCTGACCCCTGCCTTGCGCCGAAAGGGGCGGCGGCAGGCCACCCGACTCCTCCGCTGGAGTGCCCGAGAAGCCAGGCGACCCCTGCCCACGTCGCCCCTGCGGCAGGCCGCCGCGCTGGACCGGCTGTTTACGCACCTGAACCGCCAGCAAGCCCTGTTCTTCCTGCAGGGGGGGAGTGGAGCTAGCGCCTGGGCGCTTCGGAGGCTGCTGACCCAGCTGCTGCCGCTGGAAGGGCCTGCACTGGCCCTGGACCTGCTGACCGGGGGCGCCCCCAGCGTCAGTGCGGCGCAGGCACATGATCTTGCGCACCTGGCCAGCCTGCTCAGGACGGACAGCGCGGCAAAGGCCTGGGTGAAACAGGCGGCGGCCGGCCAGCTGGCCCCGAGCCTGCCCCGCCGCCACCCATTTCGCTGCGCCTTCGAGGAATATCTGCGCCGCTATGGCCACCGCGCCACCTACGAGAGCTACACCCGCCACGCCCGCTGGCGTGAAGACCCTTCTCCTCTGCTACATCACCTGTGCACCCTGGCCGCGCAGGCGACTGTCGCCGCTGGCCCGGCGGTGTCCGTCTCGGCGCACCTGCGGCGGTTGCCCCGTGGCCTGCGGGTGCTGCGGTCCGCCATTGGGCTCCTGGCACGGCTGGCACAGCAGGAACTGCAGGACCGCGAGCTGGGGCGCAGCGCCGTGTTCAGTCCCGTTGAACCGTACCGGCGCCTGCTTCTGCACATTGGCCGGGGCTGGGCCGCATCGGGACACATAGCACAGCCCAGCGACATCTTCGACCTCACCCTGCCGGAAATTCACGCCCTGCTGCGCCAGGAGCGGCCGTTGGGGGGCCTGAGAGATCTGGTGCTGGACCGGCAGCAGGCGACCGAAGCGTGGCGCGCCCTGAGCGTTCCCGATGTGTATACCGAGGGCGCCCTGGTGCCCACTTCAACAGACAGTCCTCCTGTTCAGCCCCCCAGAGCCGCTGGGCGACACACCTTGACCGGCACGGGGGCCAGCAGCGGCGTGGTCACCGGCCGGGCGTGCGTGCTGGACCACCCGAATGACCTGGGAACGCTGCAGGCGGGGGACATTCTGGTGGTGCGCAGCACCGACCCCTCCTGGACCCCCGTATTCCTGCAGGCCCGTGGCCTGGTGATAGAAACAGGCGGGCTCCTCTCCCACGGCACCATCGTGGCGCGCGAGTTCGGCCTGCCCACGGTCCTGAACATCCCTGGCATCCGGCAGCAGGTCCGAACTGGTGACCTTCTCCACGTTGATGGCGCGGCAGGTACAGTCACTCTTTATCCGCGTGAGGACCACCTATGAAACGACCCCTACCTCTGGGGCCCCAACTGGCTCTGGCGTTCCTGACATTCAAAGGGATCAACCTGCTCCTCAACGCCCTGACCTTTCCCCGCCTGCGCACGCCTCCGGCGTGTGAAGCCCTGCCTATGGTGTCCCTCCTGATTCCAGCGCGCGATGAGGCCCACAACCTGCGGCGTCACCTGCCCGGCATCGTGGCGCAAGCGGCCCATGAAGTCCTGATCCTGGACGACGGCAGCACCGACGAAACCGCCGAGGTCGCCGCCGCGTGTGGCCTGCGGGTGATTCGGGGTGCCCCGCTGCCCCCAGGCTGGAAGGGCAAAAGCTGGGCCTGTCATCAGCTGGCGGCGCAGGCCAGTGGCGAGATCCTGCTGTTTCTCGATGCCGATGTTGTTCTGCATGGCGGGGCCGCTAGGGCGCTGGCCGCGCACTTGCAGCAGCACCGTTCCGGCCTGGTGAGTGTGCTGCCCCGGCCTCAAGGCCTGAATCTGGGCACCCGTCTCCTGGCCCCGCTGGTGGACGTGATGGTGTTGACCTGGCTGGCGTACCCGCTGCAGTGGCTGCGCTGGCCACAGGCGAGTACGGCCAACGCCCAGGGGATGGCCTTCCGGCGCGAAGCGTACTGGGCCGCCGGAGGGCATCACGCCGTCCGCGACGAGATGCTGGAGGGCACTGCGCTGGCCCGCCGGGTCCGCGCAGCCGGCTGGCCTGTCAGCAAGGCACTGGGCAAGGAGCATGTGGGCATCCGTGCGTACCGCAGCTACGCGGCATCGGTCCACGGCTTCAGTAAACACGCTCTGCATGTTCATCTCGGCTCCCGCCCCTTGCTCGTGGCGCTGGGCGCCCTGCATTTCCTGGTGTATACCCTGCCGTGGATACGCCGCCCCCGTCATCCCCTGCTGTGGGCTGTGCGGCTCGCCGGGCCTGCAGAACGGCTTCTGGTCAATTGGCTCACCGGTCGGCGCCAGTTGCCTGATCTGCTTGAAGCCCTGCTCGTCCCGGTCACGTTCCTGGCGGCGCTCCCCGCCTACCGACTTGCTCTGGGGCGGCAGGTGACCTGGAAGAACCGCACTTATACCAACGCGGCCCACAAGCACAACGACGAGGCGTGAAGATTTTGCAGAGCGCGACAGCCGTTCACTGCCTGAGAGGCGGATATGTGCTGATGAGACCGGCAGCAAAAGGCGTCTGGCCCAAACCCCTTGACTGCAGGCGTACACAGCCACATCGGGGGCGCCAGTGTGGAGGAGCCCTTCCGACCACCTCTCTGCCCCTCAAATCCTGCCGTTGCCGTCGCCCTCCAGGCCAGCTCCGGCCTGGGCCCGGCCACCATAGAGCGCCACCGTAAACGCGTAGCCAGCCACCTGCCACGCCCAGACACTCAGCATGAAAAACAGCGCCAGATTCAACCCGAAGGCCAGGATGTCCAGCGCACCCAGGGCGGATACCTGCCAGAAGCTTGGGCCCCAGAGCCACGGCCAGCGGGCCAGGCCCAGCAGCGTGGGTGCACCCAGCGATAAGGCAATGGCGCCGGCTGTGATGCACCAGGCGGCGCTGTAGGCCCGCCACTGCGGGCGTATGGTGCGCCACAACCGCCAGGGCGCGTGCAGAACGGTGCGGTCCCCTTCGCAGCCCAGCCGGGTCATGCCGGCGGGCACCAACAGGACGGCCGCCAGCAGCAGGCCACCGGCAAGCCACCATAGGCTAAGGGCCAGGCCCCGGAGACCCGCCCACCACGCGCCGCCACCCGCCAGCGCCAGAGCGGCGCCGGGGCTGAGGCTCAAGGCGATGACGCCCCACACGACGAGCCCCCTCCTCAGGACGTAGCGTGACCACCGGAAGGGCGGAAAGGTGGGGTCCTGGCCCTGATACAGCCGCGTGGCCACCTCCCAGCGGTAGCCCAGATTCAGCACCCAGCCGG
Organism: Deinococcus aquaedulcis; assembly: GCF_019693445.1. NCBI lineage: Bacteria > Thermotogati > Deinococcota > Deinococci > Deinococcales > Deinococcaceae > Deinococcus > Deinococcus aquaedulcis. The sequence continues at coordinate 15,606 of NZ_JAHRBL010000036.1, forward strand.
GCAGCAGGGTTAGCAGGGCCAATGCGCCGCGCAGGATGCCCGCACGCGCCTGTGGGGTCGCCACCGGAAAAGCCCAGGCCGCCCGCCACCGCAAGGTGGATGGAAGGCAGGACACCGGCGACCGTGCCGGCTGGTTTTCGCAGAAGTCACTCAAACTGGTTTCAGGATAGGGGAGCGGAACTTCCAGAGGGCTCGAAACCTAACGACATGTGGATCAGCCAGCAACTGCCTCGGGCGGTCGGGGCACAGGGTCCCGCTGCCCCTGGGCTGAAGGCAAGTGCGCAGAGCAACCCCGACCCCAGGCGCGTGACTGACCACGACTTCTTCAGGAGACAGGTGGAAAGGCTGTTTCGCCGGGTGACGAGAGTGATACGTCGGGCTCCGGCCTGAAACCCCCGTTGGTTCGGCATGCCTATCTCAATCCACCTGAAACTTTCCGCTATAATTATGTTCATATCAGAATAAGGAGTTGTCAGCATGCCCAAAACAAAAGCATCCTCTGGTGCCCTTGATCGCTTTCAGGCGCTTCTCGCCACCGTCTCTGTCTCTGCGGACATCCACGCGATCACCGCGCACGAGGGGGCAGATGCACAGCTGACTGACCTGCTCCGTCAGGCGCATGACCGCTGGGGCTATGGCCTCCATCACCTTCGGCATGAAGCCCGCTGGACAGGCCAGACCGTTGAACTGCTGGCCGATGGCCGGGTGGTGGCCGACCTGAATGCCGAGCCTGCCCGTATCGCTACCACCTACGCGAGCATGGCAGCCCCCGACGAGAACGGGCTGAGCCTGTGGCCTGTTCTGGGCGACGGCCACCGCACCAGCTTCCGAAACGCAGCCCAGATGCGCGTGCTCATTGAGGATGGCCGCGATTTTGAAACCCTCTGGAGCGCCGAGAAACAGGGGCTCAGCGCCCGCGTCTGGCGAACCCAGACCTACGAAGGCGAACTGCTGGCCGTGGAATATGTCCGGCCCACCAGCGCCACGCAGCTTCTGGCGGACGCCGCCTGGGACGTCATCACCCGCATCAAGGACCGCACGCTGCAGCGTGAACTGATGAAGCGCAGTGAGCAGGGCGGCATTCTTCAGGCGTTCCTAAGCGCCCGGCATAAGGAGGCCGAGGCCAACTTGGCCCAGCTGGCCGAAGCGCATTTCACGGTGCAGGGTCATGTGGGGCGGCTCACAGGCAGTGCCGCGCGTGATATCGAGGCGTTCCGCGCCCTGCAGCGCGCCACCGCAGAAGAACTGCTTGCACTGCAGGACCGGGCAGTCAAGCAGGTGGGGGCCACCCTGTACGGCGAACTGAGGTAAGGCGTGCCGCGCCGCAGTGCCCAGGCCATCGCCGCCGACCGGCAAGCGGCGGTCATCCAGCGCAGCGAAAACCCCCTGCTTTACGTGGCGCAGTGGCGTGAGGTCCAGCTGATGGCCTTCGCAGACCGCCACCGCCAACGGGAAACGCGGGTGATCTGTGCAGCGCGCCATGTGCGCGGCGGCACCACCGTGCACTACGGCGTGCCTGGGCAATCGGCCCGGGCGGCCCTCTGGACAGTGCAGGGCGAGGAGCGGCTTCACCTGAGCGCCGCCGTCAGCGCCTGTTTCTGCGCTTTCTCGGAGGCCCTCCACAGCGCCGCGCCAACGGAGTTGAACTTGATTCCCAAGACCCTGCTGGACCCTGGCGGCGCACGGCTGCGTTTCGTGCATCAGGGGGTCGTCTTTTTCCTGCGCGTCACACCGTGGGAGGTGACGTCTGAGCCGACCCAGACGAGTCTGGTGCTCTACGGGGAGGCGCGAACCGAAGAAGCCCGGGGCGTGCTGGGCGCTGTGCAAAACAGCGACTCAGGCCAGTGGACGCTGCAGGCTGTGCGCGCCGCCCAGCATTTGCTCTGGGGCCGCGCCGTGGCTGACACTCTGGAGCCGGTGGCCAAAGCAGGCTGAATGACCATAAGAGAGGTGCCCCTGCCTGATGCAGGGGCACCTTCTCTCTGGCCTGTGTGTTTCAGTCTGCGGCGTCCACACCGGCAGCAGGCGGCGCTGTGACGGGCGCTGCGTTGCCCGTGCGAATAGCATTCAGGACCATGCCGCGAATGTCTTCAGCGTCCTGGGAATGCTCCTTGAGCCATTCGATGGCCTTTTCCTTGCCCTGGCCGATCCGGTCATTGTTGTACGAGTAGAAGGAACCCGCCTTCTTCACAATGTCGAACTCTGCCGCGAGGCTCAGCAGGTCGCTGAGCTGGTCGAAGCCCTTGCCGTACATGAGGGTGAGCTCGACTTCCTTGAAGGGCGGGGCCACCTTGTTCTTCACCGTCTTGACCTTTACGGTGTTCGCCACCGCGTCGTTGC
>NZ_JAHRBL010000037.1 GCF_019693445.1 Deinococcus aquaedulcis
AAGCAGAAAGAAATATGTGTCGTCATCCACATCACTCCGGTACCCTCGGCGCCTCACTCACCCATTCTGCTCGCTGCAAACTCCCTGCCTCCAACTTCAAATCTCTTCTTGGCAGCCTCTAACGCTGGCTCAGGTTTTATTGCACGCCAATCGCCTTGAACACCGCATCCACGGGGTCGCTGTAAAACGTGACCTGAAACTTTGAGAACAGCTCCGGGGGCACCGTGGCCAGGTCCGCCGCCGAGCTCATGGGAAGCAGCACCCGCTTACCGCCAGCGTCCAGAGAAAGCTGCAGGCTGGCCGCGAGATTCTCTACTGGACTGATCGTTCCGCCCAGCGTCATTTGCCCGAGCAGGACCAGCTGCGACTGCAGGGGCCGGCCCAGTGCGGCGGAGCACAGGGAAATCAGCAGCGCGAGACTGATGTGCTGCGGCGCGCCGTTGCCCTGAACATCCACCAGGTGCAGCAGGTAATCCGCCCCGTCTGGATGAATGCTGCCACTCACGCGGCTGGAATTCGCCTTGAAGTAGTTAAAAGCGATGTTCACGGCGTCCCGGACGGCGGAGGCACTTGCCGTACCGGTGCGCACCAGTTTGCCGTTCCCGGAGGTGGCCTGGAGTTCCACGCGGTAGAGCCCCAACATACCGCTCTCAGCCGGACTGACCGCGTGGGCGTGGCCCGCCTGCATCGGACCATCAGGAATCAGGCCGCCGCTGGATTGCTCCGGCAGGGTCACGAAGTGCTCTTCCAGAGACTCCAGGTCGAGATAGCTGAAATGAACGTCATAAAACTCCATGCCGCCTATCTTCTTGAGCTGTTCCTTGACCCGGCGGCGCACACCCAGCGCGTAGACCAGCGCGTCGCGCACATCCTCCTTGCCGTACTGTCCGTCCGGGTGCAACAGCTTCAGCAGACCCGAGGTCGTCTTGCGCACGGCGCGCACGTCACGCTGGTTGAGGTTGTTGCCCAGCCGGAAGTACCGGTCAATGCCGTCGGCAAAGGAAACCTTGCGCAGTTCACGCACCCATTCAGCCAAGTAATCCACGATGAAGCCGTACTGGGTGGTGAAGCTCTCTGGGCGGAATTTCGGAATTTCCCAGCCCGGGATGTACGCATGAATCCGGTCGAAGAAGGCCGTATCAATCATGGCAGGTGGGAAGGGTGCCAGCAGGTGTGAGGTCTTCACGAGACTCTCCACGCTCTGATTGATGTTCCCCACGAACACCATGCTGGCTGGAGCCGAGATTTCGGCTTTGCCACGCGCGAAGGACCCGGAATTCATGTAGTCCTTCATGATCTGGATGCCGTCGTTGTCCTTGAAATTGATGCCAGCAACCTCGTCAAACGCCACAACATCCCACAGGCCCACCAGACCAACCTGCCGGCGGGCCATGTTGTAAAAGAGATTGGCCACGGTCGTCTGACCGCCGCTGATCAGGATGCTGTTCGGACTGATTTCCTTGTACACGTGACTTTTGCCGGTTGAACGTGGACCCAACTCCACTGAGTTGTAGTTGTTCTCGATCAGGGGCACCATCCGCGCGAGCAGATGCCATTTCACCGGTTCACTGAAGATGGTCGGCTCCATGCCCACGGAGCGCAGCAGGACGTCGGTCCACTCGCTGCGTGTAAACGCGGCGCGGCCCGCGCGCAGCTCATCCATGTCCGTGGACGGCATCTGAATGGGTTTAAGGCTCGTCAGGAGAAACGGGCTGGGTTTGTGGCTGGCGTCGTACTCCAGCTGGATAATGCACCAGATGCCGCCCGCGAGCAGCTTTTCATACAGCTGGATCATGACCGAGTCGGCTTCAATGCCCTGAACGCCCAGGTTCATCAACTCGAGCTCGTACCGGTCCGCCTTTTCATTCAGGCGGGCCGTGGCGCGGTCAATGACAGTGTACCGACCGAGTTCACGGACGCGAGACTTGACCTTTTCGGCCTCATCCGGCCGAACGTAGTTCTCCGCCAGGATCTTTTTAACGCGCGTGACGCCTTCCTCGATGGCCAGGTCATCGTCGGTTGCGCAGTACATGCCCAGCAGGTATTCGAGCACGTAAATGGGGACGTTCGCGCCTTCCTTGATGCGCGCAGTGAGATCCTTACGCACGGCCTTGCCCGGGTAGGTGGCATTGAGCTTGACGTTGAGGTCATCCATCAGAAGTCTCCGAAATCATCCTGGAAGGCGATGGAGATGGTCCACGCCTCACGGATGAGCTCGACGTTGTCGTCCACATCTGTGACGGTGAGAAAGTAGGTGGCGTGGGCGTCCGGGTTGGTGAGGGTGACGGACAACCTTGCGATCTGCTCGCGCTGTGACGGGTGAGGGCTGGTGCTTTCAAAGGTCAGGCGGCGCTGGTCCGTGACCAGACGCCCGGCTTCGTCGACCAGTTGAACGCTGACGGTACGCGGCCTCAACCGGTCTGCCACTGCTTCAGCCTGGACGAGGCGCACGGTGAACAGGGTGTTCGTCACCCGCCGCGACGGCGAGACGGCCTCCAGGCGGACCTTCCGGCTGGCCTGGGGTTGCCCGGCCGCCGCGCGCTTGTGGCGGTAGGTCATCACCGGGACCACCATCTCCTGCAGGCTCGCGCCGCCGTGCACGTACTGCGCGCCGCCCCCAGCGACCCGGTAGCGTAGGGTCCCGCGCGGGAACAGCGCGCTGAGCGGTTCTTGCATGCGCTGGTAGGCGTCCAGCTGTACCCGCAGGGTCCCTTCGGCTGCTGAAAGGTTGGGGCCGATCAGGCTGCGGCGCTCCAGCGTGTCCTGTGCGCCTCTGGGTGGCGGCGCCAGCTTGTCGGCGTCCCGGATGGGCTGACGCTGGTAGAGGAAGCCGTGATCTGCCGTCACGATAACCGCTGAGGTGTTGAGGCTGTTGACCAGGCGCTTGATACCGCGGGACAGCTCCTCCAGGGCGTTCTGGCACCCTTTGAACACGTCCCGCTCACTGGGCGAATCGTCACCCAGAGCGTCAATGGCGTTGTGATACACGTACACCAGACGCTTGCCCTCCAGGAGGGCGCGGCCTTCTTCGACGTTCATGGCCAGCAACTGATCGAGGTGCACCACCGCCGATGGATACCCGGTCCGCTCGAGGTGCGCCGCGCGGTCTTCGGAGCGGGTGGTGGGGGCGCCGTCGCGTAACACGCGCCCAGCTCCGGCGTCCCAAGTAAGCGTCTGACCTGGCAAAAGGGCCGCCATGCCCCAGCGGGTCTGGCTGGGCAGGGTGCTGACCATGTAGTCAAGCGCTGGCTCACCGCGCAGTTCAGTAGTCACGCGCTCACGCAGTTCAGTGGCCACCTCATACCGCAGGGCGTCACTCACGATCACGACCACCCGGTCGCGCTCACCTCTGTTCAGGAGCGGCTGCACGTGGTTGGCAAAAAAGCGCCACTGGTGATGCCGCAGGCTCAGGTCAGACAGCAGGTCCGTTTCCAGTCCATCAGTCCAGGCGGCGCCGAGGCCCTCCAGAAACCAGTGGATGTACGTGTGCTCGACCGCCTGGGTCAGGTCACTGAGCAGGTCGCCCGGCGCGCGGTCCAGGGCCGTGATGTACTGGCGGTACAGCCGGTCAAAGCTGTGAAGGCGCGCCGCGTACTGCTCGAGCAGGGCCCCAGCATCTGCCGGAAACGTTCCACTGTGCTCTCGGCGCTGCGCGAAGAGACTGGCGGCGGCAATGACGGCCTGGTATTCCGCCTGGTAGCGGCCGGCGTGGTGAAGGGCCTGCCGCGTCCGGGCCACCTGCAGTGCGGTCTCCAGGTTCGCAGTGGGTGAAGTCAGTGACCGCACCAGGGCACGCAGCGCAACCCGCTCCAGGATCGGGAACGTATCGACCTGACTGTAGGTTTCCGGGTCGAGGGTCTGGGCCCAGGCTTCAATGCCGAGGTCTGCTTCGACCTCCCCGGTCAGCACTGTGAGGCGGTCCGTGTCCCGCGCGTCCCGCTGCCACGCAGCAATCAGGGCGTAGGCGGGTGTGGCATTCAGGAGCAGCTGAGGGGTGAGGTGGGTCGGCGCGGCGCCGCCCAAATGATGACTGAGGTGGTTGACCAGCAGGGCCATGAACAACCGCCGCAGGGTGGGCGCCTCACTCCGGAACAGCGTGACCTGAGCAGCCAACTCCCAGAAAGGCGTCTCGAGCCCCAGTTTGACCAGCTCGGCGTAGGTGGCGTTGTCCGCTTCATCCAGGCCGCCGCTGAGCACCCGGCGCACGATCAGGGCGCCTTCCGCAACCTTCTCCCCCACTGCGACAGCCAGCAGTCCCGCCAGCAGCCCGCGCTCGTCGACATCAGGAGACAGGCCCAGCGCCATCAGGTCTGATACGCGCTTCTTACTCGCAAAGAAGCGGGCGTGCCGGCGGACCACAGCCTCCAGGGCACGCTGACGGAAGCCAAGGTCCGCGAACACCAGTGCCGCCCGGTCCGCGCTGAACAGCACACCGGCGCATTGGAGGTCGAGCAGCCAGTTCTCGGCATGCGGAGGCTCGTGGGTGGGGGCGTACAGCACAAAGGGGGTCTGAGGCTCCTCGAGGACAAGGCGCCGCTTCAGGGCAAACGGCGCCCCACCCAACGGCAGAATCTCGGTGCCACCGAGATCGAGCGACCCCACCTCCTCCTGAAATTCACCTTCCGGGTCATACCAGAAGACCAGACGGCGGCCGCTGTGCGCCCAGCGACGGTCGTCCTGCAACAGATGAAGCAGTGCAGACTGAACCCGCTCCGGTTTCAAGACGACTGGCTCCCCAGCGTCTGAAGGGCCGCTTTGACCTGTGCCATCGGAACTTTGAAAATGCTGGCTGCCCCCAAGTAGGGAATGGGCTGTTTAAAACGCCGGGGATGAGCCAGCTGCCAGGCGTAGAGCCCCTCTTCACCAGCTACTTCCTGAACACCGACCACGTCGACAACGCCTACCAGGGCGCCGTAGATCAGGCTTTCCGGATCGAGATCGCTTCCTTCAAAATTTTCAGGCTTGCGGGTGCCTGAGACGTGCAACAGGAGGGTGCCCATCTCCCGGATCCGGCGCGAGCGGTACTCCAGGTTCTTTTCGCGCCGCAGGATCAGTTCGGCCCAGGGCTGTTGGATGCTCAGCGCCCGCACGCTCTCTGCGCTGAGATCAATCGGCGCGGCCTGATTGGGCACGTCAAAGTCGCCGATGAGCGGCAGGTCGTCCTCAGGCAGGGCAATCACGACCTCAAAGGAAACGTCCAGGCCCTGCTCCGCCAGGCGGGCCGTCATGTCCTGCTGCAGGGCGAACATGGTGTCCGGAATGCCGAAATGCGCCCAGAACTGCTCGAGCGGCACGATCACCTCACCGGTTTCACTGTTCTCGACAGTATTGACAACTTCTTCAATAGCTCGACGGGTGATCTTCATGGTGACCTCTCTTTTCAGAATACCGGGCCGCGCGCCATTCCGGAGGAAAAAAAGGCAGTTTTTGAAGGCTGTCTACCGGGCGGCACCACACTGGGGTTCGACCTGCGAGCTGATCTGCCCAGCACATCCGCCCCCAGAACCACATTAGGCATCGATCTGGGCAGCACTCCTCCGGTTTACGCTGCCGTAGACAATGGCCGCGTGGTGGCCTTCGGTGGCGGACGCTCCACTGGGCCGTGCCCTGCGTCAGCAGCTTCCGGACGCCGAACAGCGCCTCTTTCGCGCCCTGACCTACGCCACTGGCCGGCAGGAGGCGGAAGCGGCGATCCTGTATCTGATCCAGCACGCCAATACCGTCTATGCCGAGCAGTTGAACTTGACCGGCATATGGCCGGGGCTCTCCCCAGTGGTTGCCTGCAGGCGACGTTCGATCTCCATCTGTTCTGGATGCCCCAGGCCCTGAACCAGGCTGGGGTACCGTTCAAGCGCGTGAACGCGTCTGTGAGCAGCCGGGTGCACCATGTGCATCAAGACACCCTTGGTAAACACGGCGGCAAGGTCTTCAGCGGCCCCGAGTGTGGGGGCAACCAGCATGCAGATGTTAGCGCCGCGCTCAACGTTCTCTCGCATGGACTGAGCGTGTACGGTGTCCTGCCCCGGTGCTGGGTGTTGCAAGGAAAAAGCAAGGGCAGGCGGCCGTTTTTCCTGCTTGAGCAGGAGACAGGAAGGCAGGGGGCCTGTTCTCTCAGGATCCCGCCCTGTTGACCCCCTTTCCTTGAGTCATCCTGGTTCACCAGGCCGCCGGGACTGGATCTGAATGTATGGCCCACCACGGCGTGCTTTTTAAAACCTCAACTCAGGTTTACCCTCGGCCAGTGACGATCAATCGTCGCTGGCCAATTTCTTTCACACACTAGGCTCACTGGACGGTCAACGTTCGTCGGTCACCCGTGTTCGCCGCGGCAACATCAGAGGCCAGCGTTTAATCTCAAGATCCGCTTCGTAGGCAGCGAGGGATGGAAAGCCGAGTTGTTCGGCACGTTCAATGTACGGCTGAACATCTTGCGCCTCATCCTCAGGATGAACATCCCACAGAAAGACCATGACGTGCCCCAGCCAGGCGGGTCGGGCCGGAAAAGCGCGGAGATAGCTCAGCCGTTCTTCTTCGGTCCATGGGAGCTCCCGGCGCCAGTTGTGCCACACCCACATGTGGTGTTCTCCTTCACCCATTCGCCAGCCGATGCTGTGCGGATGAATCTCCGGATACATCACCCAGGGCGGGGGCACTGTTCCATGTTCCTCAAAGATGTCCTTCAGCGCCGCCTTGACGTCTGGATGCATGGAGGGGACTCTACCAATGCCAGGATCGGGCGTTGACCGTCCGTGCAGCCCGATTCGGGCGTGGGCCGATATCAGCTCGGGAGCACTTGAGCACAGCAAAAGGCACTGAGACTCGCTGCAGAGTTCTTGGCTCCCACTGAACCGACCAGTGGGAGCCGTCCACACGCTGTCCAGAACGCGGCAGGTGTTCTGGCATACACGCCAGCAGGTCCATGATCACGTTGGAGGGCACAGGCGCAAAGTAGCTGACCAGCTGACCAGGGGCGCGCTAAGCTCGGGCCATGACTGGGCACGTGACGCACAGCAGGAAGAAAACAGCGGCCCAGGCTCCGCGGCAAGCCCCCTTGACGCAGACGCCGGCCGAGCCGCTGGCCGTCCTTGGCCAGACCCTGCAGCGGCAGACAGCCCGGCCCGTTCTGCCCCAGAAGCAGGCGGCTCAACCCGTCTTGCAGGCCAGTGCGCTGGAGCAGGCCGAAGTGGAGCGTGTTCAGGTTCAGCGGCAGGTGGTCGCTGGGCAGCTGGCGAATCTGCCTCACTTTGCAGCGGCGCCCCAACACCGCGCTTCACCACTGGTGCCCGACAAACCACAGACGCCAGCCGACTGGGTCACCGTCATGCGGTCCCAGGCAGAGCAGGTGGAAGGCAGGGCGCTGGACACGCGGCAATACACGCACTTTGCTGGACTTCAGCGGCAGGTGGCGCATACGCTGGCTCAGGGCTTCCGTGCCGACCGGGGGCCAGCCCCTGAGCGGTACGAGACCTACGGTGAGCATCTGGCCACCCTCCAGCGGCATCCGGTCAGTGCGCCCGTCGCCCGGGTGGTTCTGGGCATGATCCCCCCAGGAGAACGGGTCGCCCTCCAGCGCGCGGTGGACAGCGCCGCACAGCGCCAGGCGACGCAGGCGTTTCAGGAAGCGCAGGGCATGCAACGGCTCGCCCTTCAGCGGCAACTCGCCGAGTTGGAGGCAGAATCCACACAGCCGGTGTTGCAACGGATTCAGGCGCGGCGGGGTTCAGGCAATCCTCTGCCTGAAGCCATTCAACGCCACCTGGAGCGGGGCCTGAACCACGACCTGAGTCGGGTCCGGATCCACGATGACGCCGAAGCCGACCACCTGGCCAAGGGTGTGCATGCCGTTGCCTTTACGACGGGCAGCGACATTTTCTTTCAGCGTGGCCGCTTCAACCCCAATACACAGAGTGGACTGGAACTGCTCGCCCACGAGGTCACGCACACCGTGCAGCAGAGTCAGGGGCGGGTGGGCACTGGCATTGACCCGGATGCGGGCCTGGAAGTGGAAGCCCGGACCATGGGCGCCAGACTGGCGCAGGCTATGCCCAGCCCGAAGAGTCTGATGCCCCCGGCCCCCCATGCCCCCGGGGCTTACACCCAGAAAGCAGCGCTGCAACGGGCGCAGGACGGAGCAGTCACCGCTGCGCTGTATCAGCCGTTCACGGCGCTGGGGATCCAGCGGCAGGCTGCAGGGATCACCATTCAGCGCAATATGGTCCTGAATAAGGTTTCGGATCTGGCGGCGAACATCCCTGGGTACCGGGAGCTGTGCCTGGCGTTCGGAAAAGATCTGGTGACTGGTAAGCGCCTGGATCAGAATCCGAATGCTGTCCTTGACGCGCTGGCCAACCTGGTCCCTGGGCCATTCAAGGACATGCTGAAAGTCGTGCGGCAGCAGAACCTCATTCCCAAAACCTGGGCGTGGTTCAAGGGCGAACTTGGCAAGCTGCAACTCGGCGGGGTCCTGGGGGAGGTCAAGGCCACAGTCGGGAAGTTCCCGCCGGATCTGGGGGCCGCCAAGGCCGCCCTGATGCGCCGGGCGGACGGGCTCAAGCGGCTGGTGGCTGGATCAGCCCGTCATATTGCCCAGATTGGCCTGACGGCCATCGAAGCCGGCTTGGGACCCGTCGGGAAGAAGATCATGGGCCTTCTCAAGCAGGGCGGTGACGTCATCGTGCAGGTGCTGCGCAACCCCGCGCAGTTTGCGAAGAATCTGCTGGGCGCGCTGAAGCAGGGCTTTGGCCAGTTCCGCACGAATGCGGGCAAGTGGCTCAAACAGGGGCTCGGGACCTGGCTGACCGGCGCGTCCGGGATTCAGTTCCCAGCGACGCTGGACCTCAAAGGCGTGTTCATGACGGCGCTAAGTGTCATGGGGCTGACGTACCAGGCCCTGCGTGGTCGGCTGGTCAAGGAACTGGGGCGGGGGGGAGAACAGAAGATTGCGGCAGCCGAAAAGGCAGGGGGGGCTTTGGCCTCCTTGACCAAAGGGCTGCATCAGGCGCCTGAGCTCAAAGGGCAGCAGAGCAGCGTTGGACAGGGCGTGGTCGAAAGCCTCAAAGGCGAAGTCACCCGTTCATTGGTGACTGCTGGCGCCGCGAAGGTGGCGTCCATGCTCGTCCCTGGTGGAGCCTTTGTGCAGGCGCTGCTGACTGCCTTTCAGGGGGTCCAGACCCTGGTCAGCCAAAGCAGCCAGATCATGGGCGTGATCATGAACGCCCTGGGCAGTGTGCAGGCCATTGCTGCTGGTCAGGTGGGCGCGGCCGCAGGGTTCATTGAGCGGACCATTGGGGGCAGCATCCCGGTGGTCCTGACATTCCTGGGCAAAGTGGCGCGGATTGGCAACATCGCGCCCCGCATCAGAGCCACGGTCACGAACCTGCGGACCCGTCTCGACGGTGCCATTGACAAGCTGATCGGCCGGGTCAAAGGGATCCTGCAACGCCCACCCACATCTGCGGCCCAGGGGCAGACCGCCAGGGGAGCCACCTCCCAAGGCCGCACGGCAGCAGGCAAAAGTTATGTTCTGCGGTTGCCGTTCAGCATGAACGGCGCAGGACATCATCTGGTACTGAAAAGGACCGCTGGAAAATCCGTTGCCCTTGAAATGCACTCGGTCGAAGATCACCTGTCGGCAAAGATTCTGCGCCGGATCCAGTCACTTGAAGCCGACAAGACCAAGTCTGCAGAAGTGCGGATGCTCCACGACGTTCTTGAGGAAGCTCGTGAGCTCGAGACCCTGGCGGCCCAGGATGCAGACATGGAGCAGATGGCCATGGAAGATCTTAAGAAGCTCGCACAGAAGCTGGCCGCATACGGTGTGAACTTCGATGTAGATGATATTGAAGCCGAGGACCCACAGCGGGAGTTCAAGGACTTTCTGAAACGGGCGAAACATTTTAAGGCAAGCAGCTACCGAAAACACGTGAAAGGCAAAGACGAGGCCACTCGCCGCAAAAGCAGCATGAATGGTGGCCCAGGACAGTACTACGCCCGCTTTTCTGATGATGATATTGAGGCCCTTGAAGTCGAAGCGCTAAACAAAGGCAATCCCGAGAAGCGCAGTGGGGGATATCACGTCTATTACCGCTTCTCGGCCAACATTGGCTACGCTGACGGCGATGACGTCTCAGGGATGCGAGCCGAGATGACAGATGCGCCTGTTCCTCTTATCCACTCTCATCCGCGTAAGATCTAGGTGCAGATATGGCTGATGCTTACAATGTCCGTGATTTAATGCCGCTTTATCTTCCTTCTGGATGGCTGGTCGTCAAAAATTATTTTTTTGATAAGGACCCACCACGAAGCGACACTCCTCTGGAAAACGAGCGATATTTCGGTGAGGACCTCCTGGCATTGAGATACAGCCTGGGGGAACCTGTATTTACCTCAGCTGACTCGGCTCAACCGGTCTATTACATCTGGCTGGGTTGGTCTCCGGAATACTCTGTTGAGGGTCAGTATGTTCTGACTGCGGCATGTGATGACGAAGATATTGCCCGCTTTGAAACACGTGATCGTCAAAAGATTACTCGGGCGATTCAGTACTGGACACAATTGATTTCTTCCAGCGAAGTACCACTCCGTGAAATCAAACTGACTCATAAGCTTTTTGAAACTGAGTCACGTGACGGGAAGGCCTGAAACTCAGGAGTTGCACCTGCATAACAACAGTGAAGCGCTCCCAGCCGAGAAAATCTGTGAGTGTCGAAGTCGCAGATTCTGAGGGAGCGCGTCTGTATTCTGGCAGACGAGTTCCTGGCCATTCCCACCACGTCCTATCAACAGCGCAGTCTTGGGGCTGCGCTCGCTCTGTTCCTGAACACGGCCACCGAAACGGCGTTGCACCGCGCCGAGCTGGTCAGCAAAAGTGCCCTCAGTCGCCTCCTGAACGAGTATCCCTGGGATACGGCGCAGAGCTGGGCCGTGCTCCAAGGGGCGCAGTGGGACGCCGGCCAAGCGGAGACACCGGCCCCTCCTCCGGCTGAGCGTCGACTTCACCAGCATTGAAAAGAAGGGCAGCACGCTGCCCTTCGTCCGGGTCTACAACGACGTTCACGGCATTCATCTGGTCGTGCTGTTCGCCGAATACGGTGAGGTGAAGTTCCCCGTGGGCGACCGGGTGTATAAGGGCAAAGGAACGGCGACCCCAGTAACCCTGGCCCGTGAGCTGCTCCGAACGGTTCCAGACAGCATCAAACGTCGATTTCGGGTGCGCGTGCTTGCCGACAGTGGCTTTGAAGCCGCTGTCTTTCTGAATGACGTCAGGCAACTGGGCTTTGAGTTCGTGGTCGACGTACGGTCGACCCGAAGGACGCTGCATCCCGGCGAGGTAACGGTGGCCGACTGCCCACACGGGGGGGACGTTGAGCTGAAGAACTGGCCCTATGACACGCTGGTTCTCGGTCGCGTCGACCGTGGAAACCGGGTCTTTCACGCCGTCTCCTCAGAGCTGATGGAAGGCGATGAGGTCATTGCGGAGGATAAGACGCGGTGGAACGAGGAATCGTTCTTCAAAGAGGGCAAACATCAGTTCAGTCTGGCGCAGTTCGCGTTGCGAACTGCTGTGGGGTTGGATCGCTGGGTGCTGCTGGTGTTCCTGGCGTGGACCCTGGCGATCCTGTACCGAGAGACTGGGATGACCCTGGAGGCGTGTGCTGCTCTGGCGCTGATGACGGTCATGCCAGACGTCCATTTGCACCGCCTGCTCCTGATGTTCAGCAGAAACTCGGAATTTCTCCGCCAGCACGGCTATTCACTCCGCTACATGAGGTGCAACTCCTGAGTTCTCCCCTCTCTGTGGAGCGGTTGCCTGACGTTGTGCGGAGACCCAGACACCGGAAGTCCTCACGGGCGGACACCATGGCGTACGGTGGGCAGTCCACCGTCACCAGCCGGCCGTCCTAAACGGCAATGCGGCCATCGCCCAGGACCTCCAGGCGGGCGCGGCCCGACGGAACGCCCATGAGACTGGCCCGCCGGAGCAGGAGGCGCCGGTCTCGGGCGCCCGATCAGCCGGGGTTCACGACGTCGGGATCCTGCAACCACTGGACGGGCATACTCAATCCACACCACGTCATTCCTGGGTGTTCCTCCTGAGAGGCAGTATGCGCCTCTCCCGCGACACCTGGTGACGGAGAGAACGCCCCAGCCGCGCGTCACCTGTTGACGCACCCTACCCTCACGCTGGAAGCACGACCGAACGTGTCCCGTCGGCGCCCCCGGAGGCTTCCTATGACCACCCTGACCTCGACCACCGTGACCCCCGCTGCCGAGCGTGCCCGCTGGCAGGAAGCCCACGTCCTCAACCTGCCGGCGCGCTCAGCCCAGCTCGTCGCCCTGGATGACCTGCCCAGCGGCCCGGCCGTGAAGCGCTACTTGCACCTGAGCCACCCAGGCGGCATCTACCTTCATCAGGCGGACGCGGCTGCCAGCGCAGCGCGCTTCGAGCACTTCGCGGTCACCACCGGCACGGCCAGTGGCAAGACCCTGTGTTTCCATCTGGCTGCCATGGAAGCCCTGAGTACGCTGCCGGACACCAAGGTCATCGTGCTCTACCCGCAAAAAGCGCTGGGGGCCGAGCAGGAGGACCGCTGGCGCGCCGCCCTGAACACGGCTGGCATCGACGCCCAGGTGGGGCGCATTGACGGGCAGGTCAGCGTTTCACAGCGCGAGGCCATTTTGGAGCGCTGCCGGGTCGTTATCCTGACGCCGGACGTCATGCATGCCTGGCTGCTTGGCCAGCTGGGCCGCAAGCCAGTGCGGAACTTCATCCAGGCCACCCGGCTGATCATCGCCGATGAGGTGCACACTTTTACCGGGGTGTTCGGCAGTAACGCGGCCTACCTCCTGCGGCGCTTCGAGCACGCGTCGAAGATGCTGACCCGCAAGCGGCTGCAGTACGTGTGCGCGTCCGCAACCATGGCAAACCCGGCGACACACCTGAAGTTGCTGACAGGGCACGATTTCACGGTGATCGGGCCAGAGCGCGACGGCTCGCCCCGGCAGCCCGTGAGCGTGCATTTCCTGACCCCTGAGGATTCCTCACGTGACCTCCTTACGGGCGCGGCCCAGTTGCTGCGCGGCCTAGCAGAGGAGGGGCAAAAGTTCTTGTGCTTCAGCGATTCCCGCAAGCAGACAGAAAATCTGGCCAGCATTATGGCGCGCACGCCCGAACAGCCCGACGACGAGGCAGACATGGACGCCAGTCCACTCGACGATTCGTCTCTCGCGCACCTGAGCGTCCTGCCGTACCGCAGCGGGTACGAAGCGCGCGACCGCACCGAGATTCAGACCCGTCTGGCCAGTGGCAGGCTCGACGGCGTCATTTCCACCAGCGCGCTGGAGCTCGGCATGGATATTCCGCATCTGGACGCCGTCGTGCTGCTGGGCATTCCTGCATCGAGCACGTCGCTGATGCAGCGGATCGGCCGCGTGGGGCGCCGCAAGCCCGGCCGGGTGCTGATTCTGTACAGCGGCAGCCCTAGTGACCAGGTGCTGTTTGACCGGCCTGAGACCCTCCTGACCCGCCCACTTAGTGCAAGCACGCTGTACCTGGAAAACCCGAACATCCAGTGCATTCACGCGCTGTGTCTTGCCCGGCCGGGTGGTGAGCACGACGCACTGCTGGGCGCCCTGGGCCGAGACACCGACTGTGAGTTTCTCAGCGCGGTGACGTGGCCGGACGGATTTACCGGCATCATTGGTCACGAGCGCTCAGGAACGCTGCCCGCTGCCCTCCAGACCTTGCGCGCTCAGGCTGGGGAAAGTCCGAACCACGCGTTTCCTCTCCGGGACGTTGAGACCAGTTACAAGGTCGAGGTGCGGCACAACAACGGGCCTCAGAGCCTCGGCACGCTCTCTTACGGGCAGGTCATGCGCGAGGCGTATCCAGGCGCGGTGTACCTGTATGCCACCCGGGCCTACCGGGTCATCCGCGTCAACACTCTCTCGCGCACCATTCAGGTTCGCCCTGAGAAGCGGTTCTCGACGCAACCGATCTGTCTGCCCACTCTGGCCTATCCGAATCTCGATGTGGAGAGCGTGTACCACGCGGAGGTGCGCGGCAGCCTGCACGCGGTCGAATGTGACGTCATGATTTCCGAATCGGTAATTGGTTTTGCCGAGCGTCGTGGACCGAACACCTTCAACAGCCCGTATCCCCTTGACGCGCATCAGACCGGAATCTATTACCAGCACAGCCGCTTCGCCCGAAATTTCTACAGCACCGGTGTCCTGCTGCATCATCCGTCGCTGCAAGGGGACGTGCCCAAGGCTCTGGTGGCTCAGTTTGTCCTGGACGCATTTCGGATGACCGTGCCGTTTGAAAGCAGGGACATCGGCGTGACCACCGACAAGCTCCGGGTGGAACGGCCTGGCCTCCTCAAAGGAGAGACGGTTCTCGTCGTGTATGACCAGACCTACGGCAGCTTGCGGCTCTCCTCGAAACTGCTCTCTGAAGGCGTTCTGAGTCAGGTGCTGGACACGGCAACCCTGCTCGCCACGCACGCGCTTGATGCCGCCGGCGCAGAGGACCATGATGATCTCTCGGCTGTACTGCGCGTGCTGCGCAGCCTTGTCTGGGCCGCAGCCAGGCCGGGTGTTCGGCCTGTCTGGAGCCAGGACACCGCGGCGGCCCCTGAAGCAGGGGACCGCGTGCAGGTCATTCTGGAGGGCTCACGCGGTATCTGTTTGCTGCACGGCAATCGGGAGATGAGTATCCAGCAGGTGTATTACAGTCCCCGCGCTGGTCTGCAGTACAAGGGCCGCCTCGCCACCGACCATACCTGGGAGACCCATCTCACGGTGGTGCCGGTCCAGGGGGTCCAGGCCATTCCAGGCGTGAGTGAAATGGGCTGGTATGACCTTGAACTGGGCGAGATCAGCGTGGCTGGGCCAGCCTGATCAGCCTCAGAGGTAATGGGAATCAGCATCAGTTTGGCGGCGAAGTGGATGAGATTCGGATCCATACCCCGCAACGGGAGCCATGCATGGCAGGGGGGCGCGCCCGTCAGAACGCAGCCCCTACTTCAGCCCGTGGCTCTCCCCCATGCGGTGCACCCAGACTCCTCTTTCGCTCAAGCTCAGTTTCGGCATGGTCACTGTACCGCTGGCCCCCGGAACAAAGACAGACCCTCGAAGTGGATTGGCATCATGGTGGCAGCCAGATCTTTCATTGATGTCCAGTCGTGAGGTGGCTATGGGCCATCAGGCAAAATCACCAGGAAGGAGCGACCGCTGGCCCCAGAAGCGCTCCGGTACTGAAATTACGATGGTGGGTAGCAAAGCAACAGGTTGGCAAGATGAGCAGAAGCAAGGAGAAGAATCATGTCCCTCCCACTTCAGTAGCCGACAACTTAGGTTTCTGACTGTCCTGGCGCTGAAAAAGGTCGTGTAAGGAGTCTGAAGAACGTGACCAGCTCACTGGTCTGCCAGCGCAGGGCATTCTGAAAGCGCTCAC
>NZ_JAHRBL010000038.1 GCF_019693445.1 Deinococcus aquaedulcis
GTTGGGCGGGCCTGAACGTGGCCGACGAGCCGCCTCTAGGCCGGCGGGCAGGCCCGCCCCGCCCCTGGTCCGCCCTGCGGCCAGGGGCTTTGATGCGGTGCGGCCTCTGGCCGCGCTGCGTTCTTCGGCCCGCCCCTCAGGGCCGAACTCCGGCCCCTGGGCCGGTACGGGCCGCGCAGCGTTGCTGTTCTGCGGATGTGTTGCGCCCAGCACCGTCATGCCCTGCACGAGCTGGCTTCCAGACGGGTTCAGGGACGGGAATGTGAAAAGGCCCCCTGCGGCGTGACGTGAGGAACGCCGCTGCCTTGGGGGCTTGGTCCCCGCAGGGGATTCACATGGACGGCCAGCCCCACCGGGGCTTTCTTGAAATCATGGAATCATGAAACAAAGAAGAGGGGTCACCTCGCCCCCCGCCCTGTTGATGCCCTGATATCTGGTCACTCCTCCAGCCGCACCGGCGCTTCCCCGCCGCGCTCGTCGAAGTTGACTGGAATGAAATCGAGGAACTTCAGCTCAAAGCGCCGCCGCCCCTCCCCCACCCAGTACCCGTGCAGGTGGGGCTGGCGCAGGTGCGGCGCCACCGTGCGCCCCGTGGGTTCGCCGGCTTCGCCGGACGGCCGCCCTGCCCCCGCCCGGTACGCCCGCAACTGGTTTCCCGTGTCCACCCCGGCCTCCCAGACGGGCGTGTGCCCGGGTTCCACCAGCTCCTCCTTTCCACCCTTGCCCCGCCGTGGTGTCACGGGTTGCGGCTGCCCCGGGCCCAGCAGCTGGGTCTTGGGCGAGCCCAGGTACGCCACACACAGCAAGGCCAAGCCCAGGTCCGCCGTCACGCGCGCCGCCTCGGCCGCCGTGAAGTTGGTGCTTCCGGTTTCGGTCATGGCCAGCAGCGCCGTTTCAATCTCGGCCCCCAGCGGCAGGGCCACCGGCGCCAACACATGGTCTCCATACGCCCGCGCCTCGATTAGGAGAATCAGCCAGGGTTGCCCCTCGATGTCGTCGATGGCGGCGAAGAAGCCCGTTTGCGAGGGGTGGCTGAGGCCCCCAGGCACCGGCACGTACACCGCGTGGCCCCGCAGGCCCGGCAGCTCGTGAGGCAATCGGGTCAGGGGCCGGCTGCGGCGCAGGCTGGCCAGCACGTCCTCGTCAATCCGGACCACGTGCTTGGCATAGCGCCAGGCGTTGATGACCGTGACCTCGGTGGCGGCCAGCAGCGCCGCCTGCTCGTCCAGGCCGTCCAGGGTGTGCAGCAGCGCGGCGGTCAGCGGCGTGGGGACAAAGGTGCGGGGGTCCCAGGTGTGCCGCTCCTTGAGGTACAGCCGGGGAAGCCGCGCCGTGGTCTGCGGGGCCAGGGTGCGCACCCGCTTCAGGTGCCGCTCGAGCCGGGCAAGCAGCGTAGGGGTGCCCTCGTGCTGTGGGGGCACCTCGGGCAAGGGCGGCACATGGGTGAGCGCGCAGAGCACCTGCGCCAGGGCCTGTCCCGCGCGGTCCGGGGCGCCGGCGGTCAAGGCCGCCAGCTGGCCCAACAGCGGGCCGCTCAGCACAAAGGGGAGCGGCCACTCGGCGCCCTGCCCCATCAGAACCGGGATGACCAGCCGCGAGGCGCCCAGGGGCAGCTGGAAGACCAGCGCGCCCTCATAGCTGGCCGGCCCGCCGAAGGTCTGCGGGGTGTCGAACTCCAGCCACAGCGGCGCCCCGGTCCACTCGTGCTCGCCCGCGCTGGCCCGGTCGCGGGCGTCCACCTGCACCGCCTGGGCCTGATGCAGGGCCAGACTGAAGGCGTCCTGCAGGGCCTGGGCGGGGTCAGGGGCGTGCTCGCCGGGCTGCCGGGCAGCGACCATCTCCACGGCCGCCAGGAGATCGGGGTAACTGGACCAGCTGTAGTGCAGGCCGCGCTCGTCTTCGACACGGTGGCGCTGGAGGGCAGAACTGGCAAACGGGGAGAACATGGGGCACCTCGCAGTGTAGGAGAGGGACACAGGTGCGCGGCTGGCGCCGCTGCAGCCCAGTGGGTCGCGTGGGAGCCACGGCTTACTCCCGTTTGCGCTGGCTCCGCTTTGGTTGTGGTTCCAGCGCCGCTTTGAGCGCCTGGGCGATGCCGAGAAAGGCGGCGCGCCGCACTTCGTCCAGATGCCGCTCCAGCTCTGGCCAGCGCTCCAGCACCTGGGCCATGATCGCCTGTTTCGTGGGCGCTTCCCGGCCGGCTGCCTGGGCCAGATGCTCCACCTGCCCATGCCGGTCAGGTCCAGGCAGCTGCGCGGCCGTGATGGGCAGCGGCGCCTGGCCCCAGATGGTGAGCGCCGCCTGCACCGCCTGACAGTACAGGTCCGCGTCCAGGTAATCCTCCAGTTCCGTGCCCTCGGCCAGGGTGTGCACCCGGGCTTCTGGAATGCCCCTGGCCAGGAGCTGCCGCCGGTAGGCCTGTCCAGGTTCATCCCCGTCAAACAGGTAGGCCACCCGCAGGGCAGCCTCCTCATAGGCCAGCGGGGTTTTCTTGGCGTGGGCGTAGCCCGGCAGGCACAGCACGTCGAGGGGTTCACCCAGCACCTCGGCCAACATCTTCGGCAGGACCACAAAGTCCGTCTCCCCTTCCACGACCAGCACTGCCCGCGCGGCCGTCGCGGTGGCGCTCGCCGCGCCCATCCGCACGTAGAGCCCCATGAGGCCCGTGGAGGCGTTGTGCCAGACATGGTTTTCGATGGTGGACGTGCCGATGGCCAGATCCGCTTTGACTTCCCGCACGGCACTGAGGTCCGCTGGCAAAGCAAAGGGCGAATGCGTCGTGTAGACGACCTGAATGCCCCCGGGCAGCCGTTCCAGGGCCTGAATCACGAGCCGCTGCGCATCCACGTGCAGGTGGGTGTCGGGTTCGTCCATGAGGAGCACCACGCCGTGGTCGTGCCGGTGATGCCGCTGCACGAAGGCCACCAGGGCCAAAAAGTGCTGGAGCCCCTGGCTGCGCAGGCTGATGTCCTGGTGTTCGGCGGTCGCACTCTCCACCAGATCCAGCGTGAGCAGGGTGCCTTCAAGGCGGAAGCGCACCTCGACAGCGCTGGTGGGCCACGCCTGTTTCAGGCGGCTGTTGATGCCGCGCTCTGCACCGGAGAGAACCGAAGACGCTTTCCGAGTCTCGCCCTTCTGGACCAATCGCCTGAGGGACAGCCCGTCTGCGCCGCCCCAGCTCATCAGCGCCACGAACTTGTGGAGCGCATCATTCTGCTCTGGCGTCTGATCGTTCAGCTCGATCTGCCTTGGCAACGCCTGCAGGCTGGGGTCAAAGAAGGCAATGTGGGGCCATTGAAACTTCACCACGCTGTGCACGGCAGCGCTGAGTTCTTCTTCCTGTGCGGCGAGTACAAACCGAAATTCCCCAAAGTCCTCCTTCATGGCGGCGAGCACGTCTGGTTCGGGACTGGCGAACACGTAAGCAGCTGCGCCGCCGTCCGCCAGTTGATTCAGCAGTTTTTCGCCCGCTTCACTGAGGGGCGCGTCTGCCTTGAGTTCTTCCAGAAGGCCATAAAATGGAAGCATCCCTGCCGCCTTCAAGACCAGCAACAAGGTGCCCCCTTCGTGTTTTTTGGGATTCAGAAGCGCCGTCAGGTGCTGGATGGCTTGGTCCCGGGCGGCCCGGCTGTACCTCGGCGTGGGGGACAAGGCGTAGGTCACCTTTCCATCCACGGCCTTCGTCACCTGGAGCGTGGTGGGCGGTTCGACCAGACACAGACCGTCGTATTCTTGGCGTTCGTCCTCGCTCAGAACGTAGTCCGCTTGCAACACCGGCTGGCGGCCGGTTCGCCGCTGGTTGAGATCGTCAGGCAGCCACCCCATGGTCATGAGCTGCGCGAGGGCCGAGAGGACACTGGACTTGCCTGCCTCGTTCAGGCCCGTCAGGGCGGTGATCTTGGGGCTGACCAGCAGTGAAACGGGGTGAAGGAAACGCTTGTACCCGTGCAGGCGGAGGCGGTGGAGTCGCATGGCAGAGAGGGTCAGTGTACCGGCTGGCGGTTTACACCGGCCGTTCTGACCGCAGGCCACGTCGCCGCGAAGCGCCTCACGGTGTGACGGGCGGCAGCAACTCGGGCCGGCCCTCCGCCAGGGCGTCCAGCAGGCTGCGCGCGCCGAAGAAGGTGACCTCCTGGGTGAACTGATGGGCCTCAATGAACGCCAGCGCCTCCAGCCAGGCTTGGTGCTCGGCCTCGGTGCTGCGCTGGTAGATGCGGTGCCAGCCGCTGTGGCCAGCTGAGAGCAGGCCGTCATTCGGTCCATGCACGTCGCGGCGGAACTTGAACCCCAGGGCGCTCAGCTGGTCCTTGATGTCAAAACTGTTCGCCCAGCAGATGATTTCGGCGCCGCCCTGCACCTCTCGAATCCAGAACTGCGGCCCCTTGGCCTTGAAGACCGCGCGCCGGCACTCGCTGCACTGGCCGTACCGCTCCAGATATTCGATGCGGCTGTGCCGGTCTTTGACCTTGCCGTACAGCTGTACGGTCTCCTGATGCCCGCAGGCGTAGGTGACGGGGTACTGCGCCATCAGCCGATATCCCCGTCGCCGCGTGGGTCAATGGCCTTGTCACGCCCGGCAAACCAGTCGCGGTAATCGTGAACCCAGGCCTTCTTGTCGCCGGCCCGCTGCCGGCGGGTCCGCTGGGCCAGGTCGCCCAGCATCATGTTGTAGTCGTCGCCGTAGCCCAGGCGGGGATGCACCAGGTACAGGCGGTCCTCGCGCCAGGGGCCGTCCAGGGTCCAGCGCTGGAGCTGCACCCACGCCAGCCAGAAGGTGACCTCGATCCAGATGCCGCCCTGCAGCCCGCGCGATTTGGCCAGCGCCTGCTGGGCTTTTTCATCCTCGCCCAGGGCGGCCAGCCAGTCGCGCGCCGTCCCGCGCCGCGCCGGATTCACCTGGGCCTCGTCGGCTTCCCGCTCCTGGGAGGTGCGCCCGTCCACGACCGCACGGCACTGCAAGAGGTTGCGGGCGTGGCCCAGAATCTCAAAGCTGGTGTGGCCTTCTCGCAGGTGGGTGCGCTGCGGCGCGCGCGCGGTCTCCAGGAACCGGGGCGTCGTGAGCAGCTTCAGGGCCCAGAACGATTCGTCGGTCACCGCCCGTTGGCCGATGAAAATGGCCCCCTGGGGCGCGCGGTGCTGCCAGACCAGGCGCTCAACCTCGAACTCGCTCAGCGCCTGGTACTCACGCCGCCAGCTGGGGGCGACACCCAGGCCGCTTTTGAGGTCGCGCGGGGTGATGATCGCGCTGCGGTCGGGAAAGACGGCCACCGGGTCGTCGCCGTGGGGCTGGCCCAGGTCGCGGGCCCCGAAGCGCTGCCACAGGTCGGCAAGCGCTTGATGGTGGGCGCTGGTCTGGACGGACTGCTCGGGGTTGGGCTGAGGCAGGGCCTGGAAGGCGGCCACGAACTGCTGGGCGAGGGTCTGGTGGGTCATGGCGGAACTCCTTCGCGGCTTTGCGCCGCTTTCGTGGAGGGCAGGGTGAGGAATCAGGGGTGGTTGGGGTCCAGCAGGGCCAGCAGGCCAGCCCTGAGGGGCGGCAGGCACCCCGGGGCCTAGTCGATCTCGTGGTCTTCCTGAACGTACAGGCCCAGTTCAGGGTCATAGCGCAGGCTGCTCAGCGGCACGTCGGGGCCGAACAGCGGGTCGACGTACCACACCACGTCGCCGCGCCGCTCGATGCGGGCTTCGCCGGCGGCCACGGCCGCTTCCACCACCTCCTGCACTTGGGGGCTGGCGTAGCTCACAGCGTCTCCCAGACCACATCTTCGCCGGGGCCCGGCACAAAGGCAGGGCCGCCGTCATGCCACAGCTCCCCATAATGGTCGCGCCAGGCGCCCTCGGTGCGGGTGAGGTACAGCCAGCGGCGCCCCTCGCCTTCGCCCACCTCTTCATGGCGGTGGTCGGCGTCAAGAACGCCTGCCCGCCATTCGGCGCCCACGCGGTAGACCGCCACGGCGTGGCCCTGCCCCCGCTGGCGGAAGGCATCGAGTTCCGCCAGCTCTCGGCTGGCGCGCTCGGCCGGCGAGAGGGCGTCCAGATACCCAGCCACGAAATTCGCGCGCACGTGGCGCAGGTCCCAGGCGTCGTGCAGGGCGCTCAGGGTGGCCGGGTCAGTGACGGCCGGGCCCAGGGTGTACGCGCGGACCTTCTCGCGCCAGCCGTTGCCGTCGTGAGAGTGGTCCCAGGGGCGGTCGTCGGCATCGATGTAGCGCTCGTAGACCTCGCTTTCGGCGATCACAGGGAAAAACTGCTCGCCGGCCCGGTGGTAGCGATGGCCCTGGTGGGGCAGCAGGTCTTCTTTCTCAGATCAGTTGAGTTCGACGGTGTTCATGGGGTCCTCCGGGCGGGGGTGACGGGTTTGGGGTCGGGGAGGCGTTTGGTTTTCAGCCACTCGGCGCCGTCTGTGCGCTTGCGGCAGGTCGGGCAGGTCCAGCGGTCGGTGGTGCCGCTCTGGGGGACGGTGCATTCGACATGCTCGGCGCCGCACTTGGGGCAAGACACGTAGTAGGCGCCGCAGTCTTCCAGGATGCCCTGCAGCTCCCGGCCCAGGACGCGCGACAGTTCGTGCCGCGCGTGCGTCTTGGCGAGGTCGAGCATGGCCAGCGTCACGGGGTCGGTCACGTAGGCCGACAGGCGCAGGCTCTCGCCGTCGCCGGCTGCCCGTTCACGGGTCAGATTGTCCAACGAGGTGTCGCTCACAGGCATGGTAGAGTGTCCTCGGCGTCCCCCAGCGAAAGCTGGGGGCGGATTCGTTCAGGGCTGCGCGCGGCGGGCCACGGCCAGGATGAGCTGCCCGGTCAGCCACACGTCGCCGCTCGCGGTGTGCGCCTGGGCCTGCGTGGGGTCAATGCCCTCCGCGCGGCAGGCAGCGTCCAGGGTGACCGTCTTCCAGTACCCCCGGCTCCCGCTCCACTGGCCGGCCAGCGGCGCGTAGGCCAGGGCCACGCAGCCGAACGCAGGCAGGTCCGCCAGGTCGAAGGTCCGCTCGATCACGGGGCGGTCAAAGGATTCGTTGTAGGCCAGAACCGTGTTCTGGGCCAGCAGCTCCGCCACGGCGTCGCAGTGGGTGCGGGGGTGGGGCAGGCCGCACAGCCGCTCACGCAGACCTTCGGGCTGCATGGCCAGGGCCTTTTCGCTCCAGGGGGTTTCGGGCTCGCCGGTGATCTCCAGCAGCACGTCGGGCGCACCAGGGCGGCCACCGGCGAATGACCAGGCCTGGCCGTCGAGGCTGGTGGTCTCGGTGTCCACCACCAGGGCGCGGGGGTCAGCGGCCCAGACGCGGAACTGCTTAAGGGCGGCGCGCACGGCGGCGGCGGTGGCCTGCTCGTCCGGCTGGGGGAATGTGGGGGCAGAGGGCGCGGGTGCAGGCTGGGTCATGAGACACGTTCCTTCGGCTGGGGGCGGAGATTTTGGCGTCCCCCCGACCTGCTTCTATTGTTTCATATAATCGAATTACTGTCAATAATCCGAATGTAAAGGCCAGAGCGACGGAAAGTCTTTCGGACCCTCAGCCCCCCGCCCTGCCTTCGACCGTTCCCGCCCCCCTGGTGTCCCCCACACCGCGCCCGCTGTCGGGCGCGCGTGTGCCGCCTCGCGGCCTTCGGTGGCCTGCCCCCCGCGCACTCCCCTTCTCGTCTGCTGCGCTTCAGCTCTCCCCCCTGCCGAAGCATTTTGCTGCTGTCAAGCGGGGCCGCTTGCCGGCCCCAAGTCGCAACCCGGCCGCCCTTTGGCCGGGTTTGACAGCTTCCCTGGGGGCCGTCGGGGTTGATCCTTGAGGCGCAGCCGAAGGAAAAAATGCTGGCGCCTTT
The DNA here is from genome assembly GCF_019693445.1 of Deinococcus aquaedulcis. Taxonomy (NCBI): domain Bacteria; kingdom Thermotogati; phylum Deinococcota; class Deinococci; order Deinococcales; family Deinococcaceae; genus Deinococcus; species Deinococcus aquaedulcis. The sequence continues at coordinate 7,809 of NZ_JAHRBL010000038.1, forward strand.
CCCTGCATTTTTCCTTCGGCTGATGCCCGTCCGGCGAGGACACCGCTGTTTGCTGTTGTGCTGTGGGCGGGCCTGAACGTGGCCGACGAGCCGCCTCTAGGCCGGCGGGCAGGCCCGCCCCGCCCCTGGTCCGCCCTGCGGCCAGGGGCTTTGATGCGGTGCGGCCTCTGGCCGCGCTGCGTCCTTCGGCCCGCCCCTCAGGGCCGAACACCGGCCCCTGGGCCGGTACGGGCCACGCAGCGTGGCGCCCCTGGGTGCCTGGGGTGGATGGGTTGCCGCCTTCCACCTGCAGGCCCTGCATCACCCACCTTCCTGGCGAGGTCAGGGACGGGAATGTGAAAAGGCCCCCTGCGGCGTGACGTGAGGAACGCCGCTGCCTTGGGGGCCTGGTCCCCGCAGGGGATTCACATGGACGGCCAGCCCCACTGGGGCTTTCCTGAAATCATAGAATCATGAAACAAAGAAGAGGGGTCAAAGCGACTTCTTTTCGTTTCCCGGGTACGCTAAGGCATGATCCGGCGCCTCTGGCTGACCCTCGCGGCCCTGACCCTGCCTTCTCTGGGGGGGGCGACCCCCGCCAGTGTCGCGCAGCAATTGGCGCAGACCCTCGGCGGGGTCACCCAGGCGTGCCCACCCGCGTATCCCCAGGCCAGCTGCGTGCGCGTCTCCGGAGACATGCTCACTGTGGCCAGCAAGATCTTCACCACCTTCCCGGCCCTCCTCCCCACCCCCTGGCGGGACGGACCAGAAGGCGGGCTCAGCACGGACATCGAGCAGGGCGCCACCACCCTCTTGGTGATTCCACGCGGTGACGCGCAGGCGCTGCTGGTCCTGCAGGCCAGCGCCCCTACGGCCACACCAGCCCCCACGCACCTCACGCCCTTTACCATCGACAACCCCGCCGGGAGCTATTTCGTCATCCTTGACGGGGATCAGCCGGTGCGAGATCCGGCGGCCTTGAAGCCCGGCACGTACCCCATGATCGTCAGTGCCAGCGGCAAGGCCACCCAGCGCGTCACCTTGACCGTCCCTGCGACCGGTCTGAACCGATTAACGGTCCCAGCGCTCAATGCCGCCCCCACCCGAGCCGACCGCGCCGGACTCCAGCTGCCGGTAGCCCCCGGGTATGTGTTCATCGTCTTCACGGGCGGCGGGACGCCCGTGCTGGACCTTGCGGACCTGCTGCCGGGGTCTTACGACGTGCGGAGCTACCTCAGCGGCGTGGTGGGCCCGGTGGCATACCTGCAGGAGCTGAAACTCGGCACCACCCTGACCCCCACCTTTCAGGGCAAGTTCCAGACGACGGTGACCGCCGCCCCCACCTTTACCGCGCCGGTGCCAGTCGCCACGCCGAGCGCCGCGCCGTCTTCAAGCGGGATGTGCTGGGTGAACGGGTACCGCCGCAGCAACGGTACATATGTCAGTGGGTACTACCGGCGCTGCTGATGGGCTGGTCCTCAGACCCATAAGCTGTCGCCTGCAGAACCTCCATGTTGGAAACTAAGCTGACTTGGGGATGAGGCAAAGCGCATGCTGCTCGCGCACCTCGTCTATGCGCTCCAGGTCCTCCGCTTCCAGGTCACCGGATTTGACCAGCGCCTTGACCTTGTTCGTGTCAATGACCGCCACCTCGAACACGGCTGCGTCTCCGTAGAAGTCCCGGAACTGATCGAGCGGGTACGTGACCTTGCGCGTGGTCTGGAGCCGCGCCCGGTACAGATCCGTCTCCGGCGTATGCCCATCCAGCATCGCCGCCTTGATGTCGTTGCTGAGGGCGGTTTTCTCCTCTTCAAGACCAGAGATGGTGTCGCGCAGCATGGCAAAACGCTCTAATTTCTCGTCCAGGGTCAGGTCGGCGTGGTCGGGGAAGGTCGTCTTGGGCATGGCATTTCTCCTTTGGCGGGTCGTGGATGGGGCGAAGTGGTGGCGCTGCCTCTCCCCTGCTGATGATCTGGTCTCCGTCTTAATGCAGCGCTGGGGCTGGCCTGTCTTCTGGAGACCGGCGTGCACTGGTGAGGGTGACGTCCATGTTGGCCAGCCGCATCTCTTGGATGGCCTGAGCCCAGCTGCGGTAGGCGGCCGCGTCGTCGGTCCACGCCTCGGCAAGGGCGGTCAGCTCCTCGGCCTCTGAGATTGGCGTCATACCTCCCCCCGCACCATCCGGGCATAGAGCTGCGGGTACTGCGTCTCAATCACCACGGCCACCTGCACAGGATCGGCGCCCTCGAACGGCACGAAGTGGGCGCACAGCGCTCCCTGAATGTCCTGCTCGTACCACCCGCTCTCCTGGCGCACGTCGGCGGGAATACGCGCATTGACCTCTGGCGCCAGGTGGTAACCGCCGTGGCGGTGGGTGGTCACGTAAACCACTCCGGGCATCACGTCCTCGCGCTCCAGCACCGGCCCCCAGGGACTGGCATCAACAGGGAGGGGGGAAGGGCTCATGCCTCGCTCCTCGGTTCCCTGACTTCGGGAGGGGGCGAGGCCTCCCACGTGTCCAGATCGAGCACCTGGTCCAGGGGCTCTCCGAAGGGCCAGGCCGGCACCTGCAAGCGGGGGGCGTGGGGTTCAAGCAGCTGGCGCAACATGTCCCAGTCCTGCGCTGGTTCGGCCGCACAGACGGCCTCGTGCACCACCCGCAGCAGGGCCGAGGCGCGGCGCTCGTCGCCCGCTTCGAGCACGGCGGCCGCCGTGTGCAGGGCGTCACCAAACTGGCGCAGCAGCTGGGCGGTGGAAGCAGGGTTGCTGGTGGGTTCCGTCATGATCATCACCTCGGGGAAAAGGGACTTCAGGCCGCGTGCTCATCCTGTTCCTGGCGGACCCAGGGCTCTTGTCTGTCGTACCGGTAGGCACTGGCCACTGCCTGCCGGGCTTCTTTAAGGGTGAACTGACCGTGGCGCAGATCCGCTACCAGTCCCACGTACTCTTCGACGTGGCGTTCAGCGGCACTCTGGAGGTAGCCGTTGGCATGCATCCACAGCCCGAACATAAATGCGCCCTTGTTCCTGGATTCGCTGGCGTATTCGGCCGCACGGTCAATCATCAGCCACACCGGCACCTGGTCGTCCTCGTTGCCCGGCGCCGTGCCCTCGCTGCGACTGGCCTTCGCCACCGGCGCCGGGCGCACCAGGCCCAGGGCGGCGCGCAGCGGGTAGATCACGCCGTCCACCGTCACTTCTTCCGGCACGGCCTCGATGTCCAGGGCCCGGCGAACGTCCGTGCGGCGGTAGGTGCCGGCGCGGTTGCGGGATGGCGGGGCCATGATGTAGCCGCCGTCGCCGCGCACATCAAAGCCGGGGGGTAGGGTGCCGCCCGCGTGACTGGCGTTGCTGGCCACGTACCAGCCGGGGTGCTTGAGGTACAGGTGCGCGCCGCCGCTCGGGGTCAGCACGTGGGGGGCCCAGCCCAGTTCCTGCAGGAGCCCCAGGCCGGCCGGGTCCACGTCAATGACCACCCAGCCAGACACCTGACCCGTCACAATCCCCAGGCCCCGGGCGCGGTGTTCCAGATACCAGGCCTCCAGCTCCTCACGCGTGGGCAGACGGCGCTGCATTTCCTTCCAGCTGCTCCGGCGCTTGCCCTCGCGGTTGATCGTGAAATGGCCGGTCGCTTTCAGGGCCTCATGGTGGGGTTGCTTGGCCTTGGGGCTGATCCCGCCCCCCGTGGGGATGACGGACAGACCGCGTTCTACCCGTACGCAGGCTTCTTTAAACATCTGCTCAGGTTCGTCGCTATACACCGTCATCCTCCTCCATGGTTTCAGGAAATCAAGAAATAATTACTTAAGGTCGGGGTGGTTTTTTGCGAGGTACTCGGCGAGGGCGTCTTCCAGCAGCTCATACTGCTTGCGGCGTTCCTCTGCGGCCGCTTTCTTCAGCAGCACCTTGGTCTTGCCGTACAGGGTGGTGCTGAAGGGTTCAAGCTTTTCTTCCACCTGGACGACCGGCGCGGCTGGCGCTGGCGCCGCCGGCTTACTGAGTTCCCCGAGCGCGCCGAACCGGGCCTTGCTGGGCTTAGACATGGCTCAGGACCTCGCGGGCCACGCTGCCGTAATCCAAGCTGACCAGCTTGGCGTAGCGGTTGCTGGTGTATGCCTCCAGGGGCTGGCGGCGGTCGGAGACGTCTCCAACGGCGGTGCTGTGGCGAACAATGCTCGTCATGACCGGCACCCCCTGCTCGGCCAGGGCGTCGCGCAGTTCCTCACCGCGGCCACCAACGTTCGCCACAATCAGCACCCGGTAGTTCTGAATGCCAGCATCAATCAGGGGCTGCAGCGTGCGCAGCAGGCCAGTGGCGCTCACACCGTCAGGTTTGGTGGGGATGATCAGCAGGGCGCTGTTCCGGGCCAGGGTCACCAGGTCGTCACCTTGCTCGTTGCCTTTGGTATCCAGCACCACGTATTCGCAACTGGCCGTGTGCTCCGGGCGCACGTCGCTGTAGGGCATCGCATCAAAGGTCCAGCCTTCGTAGTCTCCACCGCGCCAGTACACCGCACATTGCAGCTTCTCGTCGGCGTCCAGAAGCAGGGTCTTACCCTTTCGCCCAAGATGCTGGGCCAAGTGGATCGAGGTCGTGGTCTTGCCCACGCCCCCCTTCATGTTTCCGACGCTGATGATCTTGGGCATAAGTCATTTTACCATGAAACCATGAATTCATGCAAGCATGAAAAGTCGTAAAAGCCCGTTCTGGCCGATGAAAAAGCGCCCACATCTGGGCGCGTCATCAGACAGAGGAGAGAGGGGTTGGGGAAAGGCCGCCTACAAAGGCAGGCGGCGCGTGGTCTTGACCGGGGGGTCACTGGTGAGGGGGTTAGTCCTCTTCCAGCTCCTCACTGTCCGGCGCCGGGATGGGGCCACTGGTGGTCTCGTCGTCGTGCCGCTCATCGCCGCTGTACATGGGTCGCCTCCTGGGGGCAGGCCCGGCACCTGGCCGGGCCGGGTGGGGTCAGTCGTCCAGTTCGCCGGTCTCCCGGCAGAATTCGCGCCAGTTGGGTCGCAGCAGCTGGGCGCAGCTGTTGTATTCGTTGCCGCACTGGCAGGTGGTGGTGTCACCCCCGGAGAGGTCCAAGGCTGTGCCGCAGCTGCAGCGGATAGTGCCAAGGTGCCAGTGGTCGCTGGTGAAGTCCTCTACGCCGTGGTCCACCATAGTTCCGGCGGCCACCTCAGTGAGCGCGCGGGCGTAATTGTCGCGGGCAGCATCGGTGTTGAAGACGACATTGCCCGTCATCTCGTCCACGTCAAACATGAAACCGCTGTGCGGATCATTGACGTAGGTGAAGTGGCGTTGGGGGGTCTTAATCTCGACTGGGCCGGGCTTGGTGATCCACTCTGCAGTCATTCTTGGCGCTCCTTTCCCCTCTGTCTGGGGTAAGAACAGCGTACCGCTTTTTGTGTACGCTGTCAAGAGGGATTCTTAGTAAAATGCTGTCCTGGCAAGTGTTTCGTAGAAATCCGCCTCGTCATTTAGGGCCTGCACAATGGCCTGCGCCGCTGCGGGGTCAGAGGCCCGGTGTAGGCCCTGGGCCAGATCGGTGGCCAGCGCCCTGGTGCGCTGTGAGAAGTGGGCACAGGCAGCTGCCCGGTCGGGATTGGGCGTGAGATGGCCGTAACGTTCCGTGACGGCCCGGTAGCGCTGGAGAAAGTCGCGGGCCTGCTCGGCCGCCCCGTAGAACTGGAGGTGCTGCCGGGAAGTGCGCAGGCGCTGGGCTAGCCGCTGGCGCTGCTGCCGCATCGCTTCGGCGCGGGCCTCGATCTCGGGTGAACGACCTGGACGTGCGCTGCTGTGAGACATAAGGGCTCCCACCTGGCCTCGCGCTCGGGCAAGGCCAGATCATCTGGTGAGGGGTGAAGGTGGGAGGTCAGCCGCGTGCGAGGTCGCCCAGCTGCTGGTAGAGCTGGATGCGGCCCTGGACATACGCAATCAGGAGCAGATCGGGGTCACTCGTGCAGGCTTCCAGCTCGGCCAGTTCCACCTTTGCCCTGTTTAGGTGACGCAGGCAACTCGCCCGGCGGTCAGGGTTCGGGTAGGCAAACCCGGTCAGGCGAAAGAGCTTTAGCCGCTTGGCCGCGTGCGGATTCCCGCTCTGGACAGCCCGGCGCAGGGCTTGAAGGCGATTGGCTTCGATCTGGCGGGCAAGACGCAGCTTCTCGGCGGCGGCCTGAAGGTCCGGGGTACTCATGCCGCGTGCTTCCCGGCAGCACCGACTGCGAAGCGCACACCAAGACCTTTGGCCTCGGGATGCTCGGCGCATAGATGCGCCCACACCACCTGCACGTCGGCCTCCGTCAGTTCGGCCAGTGACGCTCGCGGCTGGGTCTCATTCAGAGCCTGGGCGCACAGCGCGTAGTGGTCAGGACGCTTCAAGCCCAGGATGCCCATGACCTTGTGCAGTGCGGCGGCGCGCGCCTTGCCAATGGTGGGCCGAACCTCGTCGAGCAACTTGTAGTGGCCCTCGTCTCTGGCCCAGTTCAGCATGCTCGTGACCTCTTCTGCTGAGGTGGGCTTGCCGTCCACCGTGCCGGTGCGCCGGCCCTGAGCGTCGGCGCTCAGACTGACGATGCGGCGGCCCAGAAAGACACTGGCGCTCGAACCGTCGCCCCAGGACCCGTACAGGTCCAGTTGCCAGGTGCGAGTGATGTTGGTAATGGCGGGCTGGGTGGTCATGGTTGGCGCTCCTTTCCCCTCTGTCTGGGGTAATACAAGTGTACCTCTTTTTGTGTACAGTGTCAAGAGAAACGTCCACCCACACAGCAAAACTGAG
>NZ_JAHRBL010000039.1 GCF_019693445.1 Deinococcus aquaedulcis
AGTCGTAACAAGGTAACTGTACCGGAAGGTGCGGTTGGATCACCTCCTTTCTCAGCGTACCTCTTCTTCTGTCTTGCCCCTCACAGCGCCCCCGGGAAACCGGGGGCGCTGTTCTGTTGTTGCGTTCTAAAAGGGCTGATTGCGTCCGTGGCGGCGCAATCAGCCTTTTGCGCTGTTATGAACTCAGGTGCTGGGGGTTCTCGTTCCAGGCATGTGAAAGCAGTAACTGCACGTCCTGGGCGCCTGGGTCCTGCAGACCGCTGACCTCCTGCTCCAGCAGCTTGATGGCGCGGCGGAAGGCCTGCCGATCCAGATCAGGCAGGCCGCGCTCCACGTTCCAGCGCCGCAGTTCGCAGGTGAGGATCGCCAGTTCAAACGGATTGCCGCTGACCAGGATCTCGGTGACGCGGCGGTGGCGCGCGGCCCACTGCCGGGGCAGGTTCAGGCGGCTGGTCTTCAGGGACTCCAGCAGGGCAGGCATGTCGTGGGCGGTGAGCGCCGCGCGCATGCCCGCGCCGTCGGGCGAGGCCACGGGCACGAACGCCTGACTGGCGGTGTTGGGGAATTCCACCTGATAGTAGGCGTGGGCTTCACCGGCCACGGGACGCAGGCAGGTGCCGCGCACCACGCCTATGCCGTAAGGAGGAAGAACAACGCGGTCACCGGGCTGAAAAGCAGTCTGCTTCAAGGTGTCACCTCTGGAGGCGGCCGGAGAGAGGGGCCAGCGGGGGCGGTTCAGACCTCACACGGGGGTGCGGGGGCAGGAAAGCGCCGGTTCATTCCCAAACAGAAGCGGCCCAGCGACAGGGCTGGACCGCGTTAAGGGCAGGATGAAACCAGGGGGTGAAGCTGCAGGGATGCCGACCAGAGGACAGAAGACCAGCGGCGCTGCATACGCCCGAGTGTACCGCAGGTCGGTTGAAATTTCACCTCTGTCACAGTTGACGCCCCGCAGGTGGCCCGGCCAGCGCCAGCCAGGCGTCCAGCGTGAGGGCCAGCAAGGCCGCTGGCAGCGCCCCGGCCAGTACCAGCGCTGTGTTCTGCTGTGAAAGGCCGCCAATGATGGGCTCGCCCAGACCGCCTGCGCCCAGCGCCGCCCCCACCGTGGCGGTGCCCACGTTGTACACCACGCTGGTGCGCAGCCCTGAGAGCAGCACGGGGGCAGCCAGCGGCAACTCCACCCGCCACAGGCGCTGCGCCCCGGACATGCCCATGCCACGCGCGGCGTCCAGCACCCCAGGGCTCACCCCCTGCAGCCCCAGAATCGCCTGCCCCACCACCGGGCCCAGGCCATACAGCACCAGCCCCAGCAGCGTGGGGGCCCAGCCGAAGCCCAGCGCGGGCACCGCCAGCGCCAGGATGGCGAAGGTGGGCACCGTCTGCCCCAGACCCACCAGGGCCTCGGTGAGCTGCCGGGGGGCAGCCCAGCCGGGGCGTGTGACCGCGACCGCCAGCGGCAGGCCCAGGGCCTCCACCAGCAGCGTGGCGGCGCCCACCAGACCCAGGTGTGTCAGCGTCTGGCGCCACAGCGGCGGGTCCAGGGGGCCCAGCTCGCCCACGCCCAGGGGGTTCAGCAGCCGGGGCATAACCCCGGGCCATAGGCACAGCGCCAGCAGCGCGGGCCACAGCAGCGCGCCCCAGGGCGGGCGCGGCCTCACCGGGGGGTCCTGGCCCGCAGGTCGGTCCAGTGCACGGTGCCCACAGGCTGGCCCTGCTGGGTCACAGTCAGGACGTCCTGACCCTCACGCAGCATCACGCTCAGGGCGCTGCGGGCGTTCAGGGCGGCGTCCACGGCCGGGCCACCGGGAGCCGCCGGGCCAGGGCGCAGAAAGGCCGAGACCGGCTGGCCCGCCAGCTGGCGCAGCGCAGCGTCCTCGCCCAGAAACTGGCGCACGAAGTCGTTGGCCGGGCGGTGAATCAGGTCGTCGGGTGGGCCGTACTGGACCAGGGTGCCCTCCCACATCAGGGCCACGCGGTCCGCGAGACGCAGCGCCTCGTCAATGTCGTGGGTAACCATCACCACCGTCTTGCGCAGGCGGCGCTGGATGTCGCGGAAGGCCGCCTGCAGCCGCTCGCGGGCCAGAGGGTCCAGGGCGCCGAAGGGCTCGTCCATCAGCAGGACCGGGGGATCGGCGGCCAGAGCGCGCGCCACCCCCACCCGCTGCGCCTGCCCGCCCGAGAGTTCAGCCGGGCGCTTGTGCCGGAAGGTGCCGGGGTCCAGGCCCACCAGGGCCAGCAGCTCATCCACCCGGGCCTGGGTGGCGCGGCGATCATGGCCCAGCAGCGCGGGCACCGTGGCCACGTTCTGTGCCACGTCCAGGTGCGGAAAAAGCCCAATCTGCTGAATCACGTAGCCCATGCCCCGCCGCAGGGTTTCAGGCTTCAGGCGCCGGGTGTCCTGCCCGGCCAGCAGCACCCGGCCCCCCGTGGGTTCAATGAGCCGGTTGATCATGCGCAGGGTCGTGGTCTTGCCGCAACCCGACGGTCCCAGCAGCGCCACCAGTTCGCCTTCCAGCACCGTCAGGTTCAGGGCGCGCACTGCGCTGACCCCGTTGTAGGTTTTTTCGAGGTCCTGTAACTCAATCACTCGGCCCTCCCCAGGCGGGTGCCCAGCCAGCCTTCCAGGCGCCGCAGTCCCGCGTCCACGGCCACGGCCAGCAGCGCGGCGGGCACAGCACCCAGCAGAATCAGGTCACTGGCCGCGCTTTGCAGGCCCTTGAAAATGTAGGTGCCCAGGCCGCCAGCGCCAATCAGCGCCGCCACCGCCGCCACCCCGATCAGCACCACCGCCGCCTGCCGCAGCCCACCCAGCCACAGCGGCAGAGCCAGCGGGGCCTGCACCCGCCACAGGCGCTGCGTCCGGGTCATGCCCATGCCGCGTGCCGCGTCCAGTACCCCCGCAGGAACCCCCTGCAGTCCCAGCAGGCCGCCGCGCACCACCGGCAGCAGAGCGTACAGGGTCAGTGCGGTCAGGGCCGGACTGATCCCAATCCCGCTGAGGCCAGCGGCGCGCAGGGCGGGCACCGCGTCCGCCAGAGCGGAAAGCGGCGCAATCAGCAGCCCCAGCAGGGCGAGGCTGGGCAGGGTCTGCAGCCCGCTGCTGAGCCCCAGCGCGGCACCCGCCACCCGGGGTCGGTCGGCGGCCCAGATGGCCAGGGGCGTGCCCAGCAGGGTGGCCAGCCCTAGCGCCGTGCCCACCAGCCGCAGGTGCTGCCCGAGTTCCTGCACCCAGCGCGCGCCCTCGCTGCGGCCTTCCACCACCACGGACCACGCGTTCAGGTGCCCGCTGAGCGCGGCGGCCAGCAGCGGGCCCAGCCAGACCCAGCCCACCCAGCGCCGCTCTGGAGAGGCCTGCGCCGCGCCGAAGAGGGCGATGCCGGCTCCCAGCAGGTACAGCCACACCCCGCTGGAAGCGCTGGCCCGGGCAAAGGGCGCCTGCCCCACCAGCGCGGCGGCCGTTTCCTGGCCCAGCAGCCAGATCCCCAGCGCCAGGGCAGCAGTGGCGGCGGGCCACACCCAGCCCCGGCGCCAGTGGCCCACCAGGGCCGGCAGCAGGGCCAGCGCGGCGGCCCCCAAAAGCCAACCCGGGTCCAGCCGCAGGGGCTCGCCCGGGGCCAGCCGGTTGGGGCGCAGCAGCACCCAGGGCAGCCACGCGCCCGCCAGCATGGGCAGGGCGCCCAGCCACAGGACCAGTCTGACGTCCCGGGGGGCGCCCCGGTGGGGGGCGGTCAACGGATCAGGCCCTTGCTCCGCAGGTACTCGCGCGCCACGTCCTGCGCGGTGCGGCCTTCCAGGGCCACCTTGGCGTTCAGGCCCTGCAGGGTGGCCTGGGTCAGCCCGGCGAAGGTCTTGTTCAGCAGGCCCTCAATCTGCGGGTTGGCCTTCAGGGTGGCGGTGCGGATGATCGGCGCGGGCTGGTAGACCGCCTGCGCGCCCCTGGGGTCTTTGAGGGCCACCAGTTTCAGGGCGCTCAGGGTGCCGTCGGTGCCGTAGGCCATCGCCGCGTTCACGCCGCTGGTGCCGCTGGCGGCGGCCTGCTGGGTCTGGGGCGGCGTGGCCCCGGCCAGCACCAGTTTCTGGTCGGCGCGCAGCTTGAAGCCGTAGGCCGCTTCAAAGGCGGGCATGGTGTCGGGGCGGTTGAAGAATTCGGGGCTGCCCGCAATCTTGAAGGTGCCGCCGCCGTTCAGGTACTTGGCGAGATCCGCCACACTGCTCAGCTTGGCACGCTGGGCCAGCGCCTGTGGTACGGCGATCACCCAGGTGTTGTTCACGTTGGCGGGCCGCAGCCACGTGATGCCGTTCTTGCTATCCAGCTGCCGCGCCAGGCCGTAGATGGTGCCGGGGTTGCCCGCCTGCTTGGCCGTGATCTTGGCCTGCGGAAACAGGTACACCGCGTTGCCGGTGTATTCGGGGTACACGTCAATCTCGCCGGCCAGAATGGCCTTGCGGTTGACCCCCGTGTCCCCCAGGGTGGTGCGGTCCGTGACCTCTAGCCCCGCATTTTTCAGGGTCAGCAGGATCATCTGGCCCAGAATCTGCGCTTCGGGGTCCAGCTTGCTGCCCACCACGATGGGCTTGGCGGCGGCGGTGCCCAGCAGCGCCAGCCCCAGAAGGAACGCGGCGCCTTTCAGAGATGTGGGGATCATGGGGCCACCGTACCTGCCCTGGCGGTGGCCGACGGGTGCGGCAGCTCACAAAGCTCAGCGGCGGCGGGCAGATGAAGGGTTTGTTAAGAGGGTGGTGGGGTTCTGCTGTCAGGGGCTTTCAGCGCTGCTGCTGGCCCTCGTCCAGACCGACGCCGAAGCCCTGGTCCAGCAGCGCCTCGTTATAGGTGCGGAACGCCAGCATGGTCTGGGTGCGGGTGATGCCTTCCACGCGGCGCAGTCCGGCGGTGACCACGTCGTCCAGATCCTCGTAGCGCGAGAGTTTCAGAATCGCCACGATGTCCCACTCGCCGGTCACGGAGTACACCTCGCGCACGCCGGGCACGCCGGCCAGGGCCTCGGCCGTTTCGGGAATGCGCTGCCGCTCTGCTTGGACCATCACGATGGCTGTGACCATGCCTGCCATTGTGCGCTCCGCCGGGGGGCACGCGCACCCGCCTGACCGTTCGTTCGGGGACGTTTCGCCGCTGCCGGGGCCGCTATTGTGCAGACATGACCGCCCCCGCCGCCCCCACCCCGCAGGCCGCGCATGCGCCTGAACCCAGCGCGCGTGAACAGCTGCTCAACCGCATTCAGCGCGATATTCCAATCGTGCAGCGGCCCTATGCCCGGCTGGCCGAGGAAGTGGGGCTTAGCGAGGCCGAGGCGCTGGCCATTCTGCGTGAAGTGAAGGCCGAGGGCGTGCTGCGGCAGGTCAGCGCCATTTTCGACACGCGCACCCTGGGCTACCAGAGCAGCCTCGTGGCCGCCGTGTACGACGAAAACCACCTTGACGCGGGCGCCGAAGTCGTGAACACCCACCCCGGCGTGAGCCACAACTACAAGCGCAACCACGATTTCAACCTGTGGTACACGATTGCCGTGCCGCCCGAGAGCAACCTCGAAGCCCACGTGCAGAAACTGCACGAGCTGAGCGGCGCGCGCCTCACCCGCCTGATGCCCACCCTGCACCTGTTCAAGATTGGCGTGGAATTCGACATGACCGGCAAGGAGGACTGGAACGCCAAGGCCAAGCCCCAGTACACCTCTGAGCAGCGCAACATCGGCTATCAGGTGACCGACCTGGACCGGGCCTTTGTGCTGGAATTCCAGAAGGATCTGCCGGTCACCGAAGAGCCCTATGCCGAGGCCTGCGCCGCCCTGGGCCTGAGCATTGACGAGGTGGCCGCCCACGCCGAAAAGATGAAGGCGGCCGGCGCCCTGCGCCGCGTGTCGGCGGTGTTCCGACACCAGAAGGCTGGCTTTACCTTCAACGCCATGGGCGTGTGGGCCGTGCCCCAGGAGCAGGTGGCAGAAGTGGGCCGCCAGATGGCCGAGTTCAAGGCGGTCTCGCACTGCTACCTGCGGCCCACCTACCCGGAGTGGCCCTACACCATCTTCACCATGGTGCACGGCCGCTCCAAGGAAGAGGCCTTTGGCAAGATCAAGGCCATTGAGGAAGAGGTGGCCCCCGGCATCGACCACGCCATCCTGTACTCCACCAAGGAATACAAGAAGATTCGCCTGGAGTTCTACAAGCCCGAGTTCTACGCCTGGGCGAAGGAGTACCTGGGTACCGAAGCCTAAGGCGGCGCGTGGGCAGCGGGTGTGTTTTCCTACGGCCCACGCCCTCCTCCCCACGTCCGCTCACAAAAAAGCCGCCCCGTACTGGGGCGGCTTTTTCGTGGGCTCTTACAGCACCAGCAGGATGGGCTGTTCCAGGGTGGCGGCCACCTGGGCCAGGAACTGTGCGGCGCGGGTGGTGTCCACGTCGCCGTTCAGGCTCAGGGTGGCGCGTCCGCCCTCGCTGCGCCCCACGCTGAGGGTCACAGTCTGGGGGTAGTGCAGGTCGTCCAAGTCCAGGGCGGCGGCGTCCACCACCAGCAGGTCAGGCGTGCCGTCAAAGGTGGTGTCCAGAGCGGCCACGGCGTCGCGCAGGCTGCCGCTGCCCACCGTGTGGGTGCGACCCTGACCGTCCAGGGCCACGCTGCTCAGGCCCAGGGTGTCGGCGTGGCGCTGCGCGGCGCGGGCCACCAGCAGACCCAGGGGCAGTTCGCTCGACAGCGCGCGGCTGACCTGACCGCGCAGATCGTGCAGGGCGGCGACATCGGCGCTGCGGCGCAGGTAGGCGCCGAACCACACGCTGCCAGCGGGGGTGCCAGTGGGCGCGGAAACGGGGGCCGGCATGGGGGCGGGCTGGGCGGCGGGCTCGGGCTGGGCCGCCACTTCGGGCATGGTGGGCGCGGCCACCGGCTCGGGCATGGGGGCCGGTTCGGCCACGGGCGCGGGGGGAGTATCCACCACCGGCTCGGGCTCGGCCACGGCGGGCGCGGCGACCACAGGCTCACTGATGACAGGCTCGCTGACCACAGGCGCCGGGGCCTCAACGACGGGGGCCGGGGTGGGCTCGGGCGTGTGGACCGGCTCGGGCTGTGCGACCTCGGCCTGGGCAGCCACAGGCTGGAAGGCCGGGGTGGGCTCGGGCATGGGGGCCGGCGTTTCGATCACCGGGGCGGGGGCAGCGGGCGCGGCGGCCACAGGGGCCGGTGTAGGGGCTGGGGCCACGGGCGCCACGGGTTCCGGGGTGGGGGCCGGCTGGGCCGCTTCGGGCTGTGCGGGCTTCTGATACAGGCGCGAGAGCAGGCTGCTCAGGCCGCCAGCAGCGGCGGGCGCGGCGGGGGGCGGCGTGACCGGCGCCGGGGCGGGCTCGGGCATGGGCGCCTGCGCGGCGGGCATCACCGGCTCGGGCATCGGGGCGCTCACGGCCGGGGCCACGGGCGCGGGGATGGGCTCGGGCATGGGGGCCGGGGCCGCTGCCGCCGGGGTCACCTCGGGCTCGTCGTCCAGTTCGAACTCGGTGTCCTCGTCGAGGTTGCTGGGGGCCGGGGTGGCCGGCACCTCGGGCGAGGCCGTACGGGTCTGCTCCACAAAGGCCGTCAGGTCGGTGTCCACGCCCGCGCGGCTGAGCATGTCGGCGTTCATGCCGGCCTGATTCAGCATGGCGGCGCTGGGCACTTCTTCGCCGTTCCAGTCGGGCGGGGGCAGGTCCACCGGGGTGTCGGGCGGATCTTCCTCGCCGGACATGACGCGGGACAGGTAATTCAGGATGTCCTGTTCCACGATCTGGCCGCCTGCACCGGAGCCTTGAATCTTCTGCCAGTCAATCCCGTTCGCTTCTGCCAGAACCTTGGCAAGCGGCGCAATCCGTTCCATTCATTTCCCCCTTTGTGCGGCCCATTGTAAGGGACGCGGGCATGGCAGCGGGGCGCGCCGTGGGCGCCCGCACGGGGCCCAGAGCAGCGCTTCCAACCTCAGCATGTCTGTTAGGGTGCCTGCCCAGCTCTGACAGCCTTCTTTCATGTGGCGTTCATGCCGCGTCCCTCGGTGGGGGGTGTGCCGCGTGTCCCTGTGTGCCTTTGGGCGCGGGTGGTACCCTACGGGGCGTTTGACGCGCCCCCTGCCCAGCAGCGAGCGGCGCCTCAGCAGGAGCGAAAGACTATGCAGATACTCGAAGAGATGGGGTCGCGCGGGCACGAGGCGCTGACGCTGCTTCACCACGCGCCCAGCGGCCTGCGCGCGGCCCTGGCCGTGCACTCCACGGTGCTGGGGCCGGCCATTGCGGGGGTGCGCCTGCGCGATCAGGACGAGGACTTTGCCGTGCGCGGCGCCCTGGCCCTGTCCGAGAGCCTGACCCTGAAAGCGGCCCTGGCCGGCCTGAACTACGGCGGCGGCGCCTGCGTGCTGCTGACCCCCGAATGCGGCATGGACGACCCGCACGCCAGAGAAGCCCTGTTCCGGGCGCTGGGGCGGCAGGTGCGGCCCATGGAGTCGCGCGTGGTGCTGACCGAGGACATTGGCGTGAGCCCGGCCGATATCGCCTTTGTGGCGCAGGAAACCGGCTCCACGCTGGGCATGCACACCGACACCAGCAGCGTGACCGGCTACGGCGTGTACCGGGGCATGAAGGCGGCGGCGCGTTTTGCCCTGGGCTCGGAGAGCATGCGCGGCGTGCGGGTGGCGGTCCTGGGCGTGGGCGCCGTGGGGCGGGCCCTGGCTGCGCACCTGCACCGCGAAGGCGCCCGCCTGACCATCGCCGACGCCCGCCCCGAGCGCGCCGAGGCCCTGGCCGATGACCTGGACGACGTGACGGTGGTGGGCTATCAGGAGTTGCTGGACACCCCCTGCGACATTCTGGCGCCGTGCGGCTACGGCCACTCCATTCGCAGTGAGGACGTGCCCCGGCTGCAGTGCCGCCTGATTGCGGGCGGCGAACACCACCCCATGAGCCGCCGGGGCGAGGCGGCGGTGAAGGAAGCCGGCATCGTGTACATGCCCGACTTTGCGATTAACTCGGCTGGCCTGATCTCGGCGGCCACGGGACTGGATATGAACCAGGCCGCCGAGCGCGTGTACCAGACGGTGGGCCGCATTACCCACGCGGCCGAACAGTACGGCAAGGCCCCGCATGTGGTGGCCCGGCGCATGGCCGAGCGGCGCATTGACCTGATTGGCAGCCTGGGGGGCCGCGCGTGAGCGGGCCTTTCATGATTGGCGTGGCCGGGGGCTCGGGCAGCGGCAAGACCACCGTGACCCGCCGGGTGATTGAAACCGTGGGCCAGCAGGGCGTGGCGGTGCTGAATCAGGACAACTACTACCGCAACCAGGACGACATTCCCTTTGAAGCGCGGCTGAAAACCAACTACGACCACCCCGCCGCCTTCGACTGGGCGCTGCTGCGCGAGCATGTGGACGCCCTGCTCTCGGGTGTGCCCATCGCCATGCCGGAGTACGACTTTACCCAGCACACCCGCTCGGCGCAGACCAGCACGGTGCTGCCCGCGCCCGTGGTCGTGCTGGAGGGCTTTTTTGCCCTGTACGACGAGGAACTGCGCGAGCGAATGCACCTGAAGGTGTTTGTGGACGCCGACGCCGACGTGCGCTTTATCCGCCGCCTGCTGCGCGACACCCAGGAGCGTGGCCGCACGCCCCAGAGCGTCATAGAGCAGTACCTGGAATACGTGCGCCCCATGCACCTGAGCTTCGTGGAGCCCACCAAGCGCTACGCCGACGTGATCATTCCGCACGGCGGCATGAACGAGCCCGCGCTGGACATGCTGGCCGCCCGCATCCGCACCACGATCTGACAGGGGGCCGCCGCCAGCCCTCAAGCCGGTAGAAGGGGGGTGGCGGCGTCAACGTTGGCCTTGGCGGGCCCCTGGCCCCAGGGGAGACCGGCCTCCCCACGGCACTCTGGGCGCCCCGCTGCCCCTGCCCGCGCCTTTGGATGGATGCCTGCTGCCGGATGCGGCGGGCATCATGATGTGCTGCCCAGAAAGCCCCGCGCCTCCCGCCCCTTTCACCCGACCTTTAGGATGTGCCTGTGACCCAGCCCGCCCCTGCCCCCTCTGCGCCCCGGCCGCCCGGCCCGGAATTGCCGCCCGCCACGCGGCACCCGTGGACGCCCCTGCTGCTGGGCGTGCTGCTGCTGTCCCTGATTCCCACTGTGCTGCTGGCCTACGCGCGCGTGACCCACGAGCAGTCGCAGAAAACGGCCGCGCTGGTCATGGATTACCCGGCGGTGGCCGCGCAGGCCCGCCGCTTTGGCCTGGACCCCGAAGCCCTGCTTTCGCGCTACCAGAAGCTGGGCGTGAACGGGGTGGGACTGTACGAGGACGTGATTGGCAACCTCGTGCAGCGCGGCGAGGTGATTCTGAAAACCGGCGCCGACCTGCTGGCCGATGTGCCGGGCGCCCCGGTCAAAGCCCAGAACGTCTACCTGCGTTCGGTGGTGCCGGGCGCGGCTGAGGCCCTGCCCGCGCGCTACACCATTCCTACCCGCACGGTGCAGTTTGGGGGCCAGACCTGGGTGGAGTGGCCCACCGACCCCACCTTCCTGCCCACCGGCCCCAACCGCGAACTGCTGTCTCGCCTGCAGGCGCGGGGCCTGACTGTGGTGTACCGCCCCTACGCCGACGACGCCCTGCGCGAACCCGGCGCCGACTGGCCCGACGTGCCGTTCGTGCTGTTCAACGGCGACGAGGTGATTGGCGCGCGCACGCCTGAGCTGCTGGCCAAGATCAACGAACGCCTGGGGGGGCGCCTGCCGGCCCTGATTGAAGGCAACCCGCAAAGGGGCCTGGACACCCTGGTCGCCACGCACGGTGCGGCGCGCACCTTCAGCGTGAACCCGTCGTGGCAAAACCGCCTGGACCCCGCGACCCTGGCCAGCAAGTACAACCTCGCGGCGCGCGAGCGCTCCATGCGCCTGCTGTACCTGCGCCCCTACCCCACCATTAATGAAACCGAGGCCCTGCTGACCCGCACCACCCAGCTGCTGCAGGCCTCTGGCGTGCGGGTGACGCAGCCGGTGATTGCTCCCTTTGAGGAAAACAGCCTGCTGCGCGCCCTGAGCCTGCTGGGCCCGCTGGCGGCGCTGCTGCTGCTGGGCCTGAGCCTGCCGCTGCCCCGCCTGGGGCTGCTGGCGGCGGCCGGCACGGCGGCGCTAGCCTTTGCACTGAACAAGCTTGACCCCTTTGCCAGTACCGCCCTGATCGCCGCCGTGACCTTTCCGGCGCTGGGGCTGGTGCTGCGCCGCCACCGCGTCACCGACTGGTTTCTGGCCACGGGCCTGAGCCTCGCCGGGGTGCTGTTTGTTTCGGCGCTGGGGGCCAACAAGGACAGCGTGCTGGGCCTGGAACCGTTCCGGGGCGTGGGCCTGACCCTGCTGCTGCCCCTGGTGCTGGTGGCCCTGAGCTTCCTGCCGCGCCAGGACCTGCGCCAGACCGCCCGCGACATCTACAACGCGCCCATCAAGCTGGGCGACGTGGTGGTCATGGGCCTGGGGCTGGCGGTGTTCGCGCTGGTGTTCCTACGCCGGGGCAACGCCACCGGGGCCAGCGTGAGTGACACCGAAGCCAAGCTGCGCCAGGACCTGCAAGACAGCCTCGTGCGCCCGCGCTTCAAGGAACTCGCTGGGCACCCGCTGGCCCTGGTGGGCCTGAGCGGCGTGCTGCCGGGGTACTTCAGCGCCCTGCTGATTCTGGGCGGCGTGGTGGGGCAGGCCAGCATTCTCAACACCTTCTCGCACTTTCACACGCCGCTGCTGATCAGCGCCCAGCGCTGCTTCCTGGGGCTGGGTGCGGGCCTCATTGCTGGTCTGGTGGCCATCTGGGCCGTGAAAGCGGCCCTGCGGCTGTGGCAAACCTGGGGCCAGCGCCCCCGGCCGGTGCAGGCATGAGGGTCACGGTCAGCGGGTACTACGGCTTTGGCAACACGGGCGACGAGGCGATTGCCCTGGCGATCACGCGCGAGCTGCGCAAGTACGGCGCCGCGCCGCTGCTGCTGTCCAACACCCCGGAGGACACGGCGCGCCTGTACGACTGCGAAAGCGAGCCGCGCATGCAGCCCGGCGCGGTGCTGCGGGCCCTGCGGCGCTCGGAGGTGCTGTTTTCAGGCGGCGGCGGCCTGCTGCAGGACAAGACGAGCGCGCGCACCCTGACCTATTACCTGGCGGTGATCCGCCTGGCAAAGGTGCTGAGAAAGCGCGTGGTGGTGTTCAACCAGAGCGTGGGCCCCCTCAGCCCCCAGGGCGGGCGCAAGGTGGCGGCGGCTCTCCGGGGCGTGACGGTGATCGTGCGCGACCAGGGCAGCGTGGACACCCTGGCCACCCTGGGGGTGCGCGCCGAACTGGGCGGCGACCCGGCGCTGCTGCTCTCGCCCACGCCCGGCGTGACGCGTGACCTGCAGCGGGTGGTGGTGGCCCCACGCGGCGACGTGACCGAGGCCACCGAGCGCCTGCGCGGGGTGGTGGCGCAGCTGAAGGCCGGCGGGCGTCACGTGATCGCCCTGAGCTTTATGCCCGACCACGACGACGAGGCGGCCCACAGCCTGGGGGCTGACGAGGTGCTCAGCACCCGCGATCCCCAGGTGGCCCTGGACACCATTGCGGGCAGCGGCTTTGTCATCGGCGTGCGCCTGCACGCGGTGATTCTGGCGGCGGCCAGCGGCACGCCCTTTTCGGGCATTGCCTACGACCCTAAGGTGCAGGGCTTCTGCGCCGATGCAGGCGCCGCCAGCCACCCCATCGCCCTGAATCCCGACCAGGTGGCCGACCAGGCCCTTCGCCGCGTGCTGCCCGACTGGAACGCGGTGGAGGACATGCGCCTGCGCGCGGCGCAGAGTTTTAGCCGGGCGCTGGGGAGGTAGCGGGAAGCAGGGCGCGGGACGCGGGGAACAGCCCTGGCGTCCCGCGCCTTGCTGGTTCCGCCGAACACAGTGCCGCAGCGGGACAAGTCGCTCATCAGGAGTCGGGTTCTTCCGCTCTTGAAGAACAGAAGAACCCGACTGGAGGGGCTTGCAGAGCTCTGCAGCAGAGAAGGTAGAACGGGGACGGAGAGGTGTGGACGCACCGAAGTGCAGAGGCGGTCGCGGATCATCCGGAAGCCGTATCATACAAATTTGAAGTATAGTTAGTGTATCAAAGCGATCATTCCTCTGAAGCACTTAGATGAAGACGAACTGCTGCGTCGTCAACGCCAAGCCTCAACCGCCGACGAGCGTGATCGTTGG
>NZ_JAHRBL010000040.1 GCF_019693445.1 Deinococcus aquaedulcis
CCAACGATCACGCTCGTCGGCGGTTGAGGCTTGGCGTTGACGACGCAGCAGTTCGTCTTCATCTAAGTGCTTCAGAGGAATGATCGCTTTGATACACTAACTATACTTCAAATTTGTATCACCTCGCACCAGACGGGCACAGCCACCAGGGTCGCCGGGTAGACCGTGCCCTGATGCCAGATCTGACGCCAGACCCGTTCGTACAGCGGCACCTCTTCCTCGGCGAAGAACCCGCTCCGCGTAGAGAATCCATACTCGCCCGGCCCGAGCTGAAGCATGGCCAGCAGCCAGTGTGCCAGCCGGGGATCGCCGTAACACGACTGGCCCAGGAGTCGCTGCTCTTCCGGCGTGAACCTCACTGCCTGAGCTTAGCGGGTGCCCAGGTGGTGGATCGCGCTCAGTGGGCGGCCACGGTCTCTTTCCCCATCTGTTCCTGCGCCAGCCGCTCCCAGTTCACGCGGCGCAGGCGCCATTCAAAGATCGCCACTTTCACCAGTTCCTCGGCGCTGCGGCCCAGAAACACACCCCACACGCCCAGCGGCGTGAACAGCCCCAACCAGATTGCCAGCGGCAGCCCCACCACAAAGGCGCCCACCACGTCGCCCAGAATCACGCCCCGGCCATCGGCGGCGCCCGGCAGCACCCCGCCGCCGATAATCATGTTGCGCACCTTGGCCACCTGGGTTACCGCACTGATCAGCACGCCGACCAGGGCAATGTGGTGCACCTCGGCGCCCACGCGGGGAAAGAGGGGGGGCACCAGCAGGGCGCTGAGAGCGAACAGCAGGCCAAAGCCGGCGCCCGTCAGCAGGCCCGCGCGGCCAATGCGGCCCAGCCACAGGCGCGCGCCCGCCGCGTCGCCCGCCCCCAGGGCGCGGCTGGTAAACACGGTGGCCGCGCTCATCAGGCCGAACGAGCCCACGATAAAAATGCCCTCCAGCGTGCCCACAATCTGGCTGGCCGCCAGCGCCTCGGTGCCCACCCGGGCAAACACGGCGGCGTACAGAAAACCCCCCAGGCTCCAGGCAAATTCGGTAAAGGCCAGCGGCGCGCTGATGCTCAGCAGCGGGCCCGTAATGGTGCGCCATGCCGCACGCGCGGGCAGGGCCAGGGCCGCCAGATGCCGGGGGCCGTAAATCTGATAGGCCAGCAGCGCCACCTTCAGCACGTTGGCCACCACCAGCGCCCACGCCGCGCCCACCACGCCCAGCTTGGGCAACGGCCCCACGCCGAACACCAGCCCGTAGGCCACCAGACTTTCTACGATCACCGTGATCACGGTGGCCACCAGCGGCGTGCGGGCGTGCCCCAATGAGCGCAGGGCCCCGCTGAAAATCCAGGCGAGGCTGCCTGGAATCAGCGCCAGCATGGCCACCTGCATATAGGGCGTGGCGGCCAGGGTCACGGCCTCTTCCCCACCGGCAAGGCGCAGCAGGGGCTCGGCCAGTCCCACCACCGGCACGGTCAGCAGCAGCGCCAGCAAGGCGCCGGTCAATACGCTCAGCGTCAGGGTCTGGTTGACCCCAGGGCGGTCGCCGGCCCCCCAGCGGCGGGCCACCAGAATGCTGGTGCTGCTGCCCAGGGCGCCCAGCGTGACAAAGAACAGAAAGCTGAGGCTGCCCGCCAGTCCCACCGCTGCCACCGCGACGGCCCCCAGCGCGCCCACGATGACCTGGTTCACGAAGGTCAACACCAGCTGAATGACCATCTCCAGACTGACAGGAATGGCGAGGTCAGCGATCTGCCGCGCCGGGCTCTTGATCGATTCAGAAGGGGACGGATTCAGGGCGGCTCCGGCAGACATGCCGCCCACCTTACACCGCGCTCGCCCGGGGCTGGTCAGCCAAATGGCACATTGACCGGCAGGGGCGTGGAGTCGCCACCTTTGCCTTGCATTTGAAAGATATTGACGGCGTTTTCTTGACACTCATCAGGAGAGCCGCCAGAATGCCGGAAGCGAGGCCCCTTCTGCCATGACCCCTGATTCCAGCGCCGCCCCCGCCCCCCTGATTCCCGCCACGGGCTGGGCTATCATTGATTCCACCCTGCGCGAAGGCGAGCAGTTTGCGCGCGGCAACTTCAAAACCGACGACAAGGTCGAGATCGCCCGCGCGCTGGACGCCTTCGGCGTGGAGTTCATCGAGGTCACCACGCCGATGGTGAGTGCCCAGACCCACGCCGACATCCGCAAGCTGACGGGCCTGGGTCTGAAGGCCAAATTCCTGACCCATGTGCGCTGCCACATGGACGATGTGCAGCGCGCTGTGGATACCGGCGTGGACGGCCTGGACCTGCTGTTTGGCACCAGTTCGTTCCTGCGCGAATTCAGTCACGGCAAGAACATTGCCCAGATTATTGAGGCGGCGCAGGAGGTCATCAGCTGGATCAAGACCAACCACCCCGCGCTGCAAATCCGCTTTTCCGCCGAGGACACCTTCCGCTCCGAGGAAGCCGACCTGATGGCGGTCTACCGCGCCGTGTCCGACCTGGGCGTGCACCGGGTGGGCTTGGCCGACACCGTGGGGGTCGCCACGCCCCGGCAGGTGTACACGCTGGTGCGCGAGGTGCGCAAGGTGATTCACCCGGACTGCGGCATTGAATTCCACGGCCACAACGACACCGGCTGCGCGGTCAGCAACGCCTACGAGGCCGTGGAAGCCGGGGCCACGCACATTGACACCACCATCCTGGGCATTGGCGAGCGCAACGGGATCACGCCGCTGGGGGGCTTTCTGGCCCGCATGTTCACCTTTGATCCCCAGGGCCTGATCGACAAGTACAACCTGGACCTGCTGCCTGAACTGGACGCCATGATCGCGCGGATGGTGGGCCTGCCGATTCCGTGGAATAACTACCTGACCGGTGAGTTCGCCTACAACCACAAGGCGGGCATGCACCTGAAAGCCATCTATCTGAACCCCGGCGCCTACGAGGCCATTCCGCCCGGCGTGTTCGGCGTGGGGCGGCGCATTCAGGCGGCCAGCAAGGTGACGGGCAAGCACGCGATCGCCTACAAAGCCCGTGAACTGGGCCTGCACTACGGTGAGGACGCGCTGCGCCGGGTCACCGACCATATCAAGGCGCTGGCCGAACACGGCGAACTGGACGACGAGCACCTGGAACACGTCCTGAGGGAATGGGTCAGCGCCTGATACGGGACTGAAGTGATGCCACACCCGGCCAAGCCACCCGGTGGCCCTCTCACCCTTCCGTCGCTCCGCTCCTCCTTCCCTCTCCCACCAGGGGAGAGGGCAACACAGCAAGCGATCAGAAGAGAAGCCAGTCATGTTCAGCCCGTATGAGCCAGAAGGGATATGCCAGCGCCGCGCGGCCGGGCGTGACCCCAAGTGAGGCGGGACAAGAGCAGAACAAGCCCCCCCACACCACGTCTGAGCTTTTGAAAGTAGAACCTCCTGGGCCGCACCAAGACCCCTTGCCCCCGTACAGCCCAGGTCCAGACGAGGCCGTCGTGCCCGAAGGGCGCGGGCCATTACGCTGGGGCGAAGGATGGCGTCGAGGCCGGACACGTCACTTGGTCGAGCAACCACAGCCAACGTCAGTAGAAACTCTTGCCCAGCGCAGCGCTGCTCCCCCTGCCCCTCTGGGGTAGGGGGCTGGGGGGTGGGGCCTACGAAACAGAGCTACAACCAACGCCCTATGACTTGGCCCCGCACCCTCCCCAAAGGCGGCGTGACACTGGCAAAACCCCTACTTCCAGCCCCACCCGACCTGGATGCTCACCCAGGCCGCCCTAACCCGCTGAAGCGGAGAAGAACTATTTCCGCCGACATGGCCGCCGGATGACCGCGCGACCTTTCCCCTCCAGGTCGATTCGCGCCCAGCCAGCCGAGTGCTGCAACTGCGCCGGCCAGCGGCGCTCTGCGTGCAGGCCTACGGCACCCGTCAAGACCTGCGCGCCATGCAGCGGGCCGTTTCCGCAAAAATCAGGCCATGACTGTCCCCCAGCCCTTGTCCGAGTCCCCCACGCTCTGCCGCGTCTTCGCCGAACCCAGCGGCCAGGGCGGCAAACGGGTCGCTGTGTTTCTGTCCCCGGTGGCGGATCCCCAGACCGCTGCGGGCCACAGTGGCGCGCCCCTGAGCGTCTTCGTGGAGGCGGCCGACCTCGCCCTGGTCCACCTGCGCGTTTTCACGCCCACGCAGGAGAAAGGCAGTTCAGACAGCGCCGCCCTGGCCGCGTTGAGCGCCCTGCACGCCCGGTCCCCCCTGAGCGACCTGCTGACCGTGGTGCAAGGGGCAGGCCCGGGTGCCGAGGAGCAAAGCGCACAGCTGTGCGGCGGCGAGTGGCTGCTGCGCCAGGGCGAGGTGGCCGCCACCCCCGTGACCGCCGACCTTACCCCGCTGGGCCTGGCTGGCCTGGACGCCTGGGTCGCCAGCACCGGGCGCCCCAATCTGGTGGTGGGTCTCCCCAGCCTGTCGGCTCTGAGCACCTTTGTCCCGGATGACCACCACGTGGCTGCTGTGAACCTCGCCACAGGCACCACCGGGCTGGTGCTGTTTGCGCCGGGCGGGCCAGGCCGGGCCCAGGTCAGCTTTCGCGCCTTTGGCCCCCTGAAAGGCTTCTCCGAGGACGCCGCCAGCAGCAACATGCTGGCCTGCCTGACCGGGGTTCTGGCGCGCGAGGGGCGGCTCCCCCCCGACACCAACTTGCTGCGCGCGGCCCAGTGCAAACCCGGCCAGCCGGCCCGCCTGAGCGCCCAGTTCGCGGCGACGACCAGCGGCACGGAGGTCTGGGTGGGGGGCCGGGCTGAGGGGTTGTAGCAAGATGTTTTGCACGCCTCCCCTGCACATGTCACGGGGAAAAGCCATAGCCCTTCAGCCAGAGCGCATAGCCCCTGCCGTCAGCACCGACGCGAACGGTCGTAGAAACTGTTCTGACCGCCATTTATTTGCCCATCACTGCTCTGCATGGCGGACAAGGCAAGCCGCTCGCAGCACGCCAGTAAAACAGCCCACCTGCACCGAAGCGGGCTGTCTTTATCGCTTTGTCCTGCTCGTCATTGCCACCAAGCCCGACAGCGCCAGAGGTTCATTCATCCAGCGAGGCCGCGAAAGACCCTTGACCTCCTGTTCCTCACAGCCTCAGCGTGGGTTCAGAAGGTGTCACCCACGGCAAACCGCACGTCCACGCGGTTCAGGCCCGCCCCGCCTGGGGTGGCGGGTTCGGTGCGCGGCATCACCGAGAGCGTGGCGCGGCGCTCCTGTCCACCTTGGCGCGCCGTGAGCGCCACCGTCCACAGCCCCTCAGCGCTGCGTTTCGGTGCGGCCGTGGTCCAGCCCTGGGCCCGGAGTGCGCCCAGGTAATGGTCCAAGACCGTGACGGGCGCCTGCGCTGTGCGAACTGTGGCGTAGGTGGCATACGAAGAATCGCTGTAGCTGCTGCCGCCTGGGCTCACGCGGGCGCCAGCGGGTGCGGGCAGCGAGGGCAGCACCATGCCGGTGGCCCGCAGCGCCGCGAGGGGATGGCGGGACGGCACGCCCCGGCCCGGCGAGAAGTAGTTCTGATAAGCCGGATCGTTCCACTCCAGGCTGGCCGGGCAGAGTGCACTCATACCCGCGAAGGTGTAGACGCTGTAGACCACCTGACTGCCCCCAGGCACCGCACTCGCCGACACCGCCAGGGACCCAGGGACCCCTGGTTTGCACTGGCTCTTGATGACCGTTGTTTCCCCTGCGGGTGTGCTGAAGGCGAAGATCCGTTCCCCTTCAGAGGGGTCATCGTACTGGTCACGCCACCCTTCCACCGCCAGGGCTTTATTGGCCGCCAGCTGCGCCGCTTCGGGCGTGGCTGTGCTGCGAACCACCACCAGCGTGGTTTCGGGCTTGACCACCGAACCCACCAGCGTCTGCCCAGGCAGGGTCGGCAGCCGGAAGGGCAGCGTGCTCGGAAGCTGCCCAGGCCGGAAAGCGTCGGCCGCGCTGACGCCGGCGGTGGCCAGCAGCAGGGCGCGCTCGCCTTCCGTCAGGCGCGAGAACAGGTCTGACCCGGCAGGTTGGGCCAGCGCGCTGCCCGCCAGAAGAAGACCCAGAGAGAATGCCCGAAAAGAAAAGGTCATACTGCACTGTAGGCGCTGCCTGAACGGGATGCGAGCGAACTTGCGGCCCGCGCCAGGTATTGGCGCCCTCCCCACTTCACCCTTTTCACCGTTCGGCCCTGAGGAGAGGAAGCGTACACGCCCCCACCGCCTCTTTCTCCGCAGGACTTCACGGAATTCCCACCTGCGGCCACCGTACACTTGGTCACATGGAGTTTCTGCTTGACCTTCACCCCGACGCCTATCCCCTGGAGGGATTCCGGCGCCGGCAGTTGCTCGACTGGGTCTTCGGGCAGGGCGTGGGCACCTTCGAGGCCATGACGAACCTGCCAGCTGCCCTTCGCACGGAACTGGCCGAAAAGTACCACCTTAACCCTTTCAAACTCATCGAAACCGTGCGCAGCACTGACGGCAGCGTGAAGTACCTGTTTACCCTGCAAGACGGCCGCCAGATGGAAGCCGTGTACATGCCGTACCTGGACCGCAAGACCATCTGCGTGTCCACCATGGTGGGCTGCCCGGCCAAGTGCGCGTTCTGCGCCACCGGGGCTATGGGCTTTGGCCGCAACCTTACCCCGGGCGAGATCGTGGCGCAGGTGCTGGCGGTGGCCGGCGGCGAGGGCATCGCCCCGCGCGAGATCCGCAACCTCGTGTTCATGGGGATGGGCGAGGCCATGCTGAACTACGACCACACCATGCTGGCCGCACGGATCCTGTTGCACCCCCAGGCGCTGGGCATGAGCAAGCGCCGCGTGACCCTCTCGACGGTGGGGATCGCCAAAGGCATCCGCCGCCTGGCCGCCGAGGACGACCTGGGCATCAAGCTGGCGATCAGCCTGCACGCCCCGGACGAAGAAACCCGGCGACGAATCATTCCCACCGGACACGTGAATTCCATCGAGGAGATCATGGCCGCCGCCCACGACTATCAGGCGGTCACGGGGCGGCGCATCACCATGGAATACACCATGCTGCGTGGCGTGAACGACCACGCCTGGCAGGCCGAACTGCTGGCCGAGTTGCTGCGCGGCCTCGTCAGCCACGTGAACCTGATTCCCATGAATCCCTGGGCCGGCTCCGGCTTTGAAAGCAGCACCGAGGAACAGATTCAGACCTTCTACGACATCCTGCATGCCCGGGGCGTGGACGTCAGTGTGCGCCGCTCACGGGGGCGGGATGCCGGCGCAGCCTGCGGCCAGCTGGCGCTGAAACGGCCTCAGGCGGTCACGGGCGCGGCCTGAAGTTCCCTCAGAGATGAGTAAGGGTTCCGAGAGACGTTAATGCTAGGCTACGGGCGTTTTCCGCACATCAGGAGGCCATGAAGGTGACGCAACACACGAAAGCGGTTCTGCTGGGGCTCACGCTGGCTCTCGCCACGTCGGGGGCCGCCCAGACGATGATCGAGACGGTCAGCACCATCGGCGTACAGAACACCCTGCAGTCGGCGGGCACGCCGGGCGCGCAGGGGGCGCTCCAGAGCGCGCAGAATCTTCAGACGCCCGGCGCGGGGGCGCCGGGACAGACGGCGCCGGCGGTGCCGGTCACGCCCCTGACCGCCGAGCAGCAGGCGCAGCTGACCCAGGCCCGCGCCGCTTTCCAGGCCGGCAGCTATGCCCAGGCCCGCACCCTCTTTGAGGGCATCATCGCCCAGAACTACACCAACCCCGAGCCGCACTTCGGGCTGGCCCTGACCCTGTTTGCCCTGAACGACGAGCGCGGCGCCACCTTTGAGCTGCAGCAGTTCCGGGCCCTAGCACCAGGGCGCTTTGAAGGCCCCTACAACCTGGGCGTGATCGCCGCGCGTGGCGGCAACCACGAGCAGGCCCTGACCCTCTTTACCGAGGCTGCCACCCTGATGAAAGACCAGGCGGGCCCGGCGGCGCAGCGTCAGGTTCTTGAAGCCCTGGCCGCCGAGCAGACCCGCAAGGCCGACTTTGCCGCCCTGAGCACCACCCTGGCCGCCATTGCCGTGATTGACCCCAAGGACCAGGACGTGCAGTTCCGGCTGGCGCAGGCCCGCACCCTCAGCGGGCAGGGGTCGGCGGCGCTGCCGGGCCTGTACGCGCTGATCCAGGCGGCCCCCGCCCGGGTGGACGCCGCGCTCTTGCTGGCCGACATCTACGTGGCCCAGAACCTGCCTGACCGGGCGATCCGGGAACTGGACGCAGCGGCCGGCCGGGTGCAGAACGGCGGTGACCGCTCGGCGCTGCTGCTGCGCAAGGCCCGCATTCTGGCAGCGTCGGGGGACACCCGCGCGGCCGTGTTTGCCGCCCGCGACGCGGCGCGCGAGGACAGCCGCAATGCCGCCGCCTTCGCCCTGGAAGGCGAACTGCGCGCCGCGCGTGGCGACCGCCCCGGCGCCCTGACCGCGCTGCAGAACGCCGTGAAGATCGCCCCCCAGAACGCCGCCTACCGCGCCGCGCTGGCCGGCGTGCGCCTGACCCTGAACCAGAACGCCGAGGCCGCCCGTGACGCCGCCCTGGCCCTGACGCTGCGCCCGGATGACGCCACGCTGGCGCGCGCCCTGTTTGTGCAGGGGGTGGCGGCCTACCGCCAGGGGCAGTACGCCCAGGCCCGTACCGCACTGCGCTCCAGCCAGACGCGCGCCCCCAGCGCCGACACCGCCCTGTGGCTGGGCCTGACCGCCTACGCCCAGAAGGATTACGAGGGCGCCGCCAGCGCCCTGGGCGAGAGCGTGAAGCTCAGCCCCACGGTGACTGCGCGCGTGAACCTCGCCAGCGCCCTGCTGGCCAGCGCCCGTTACCCCGAAGCCGAGGCCATCCTGCGCGGCCTTGTGACCGATGACCCCAAGAACGCCGAAGCGTGGTACCTGCTGGGGCTGGCCCAGCGGGCCCAGTCGCGTGAAGCCGACGCCCGCACCTCGCTGCGCACGGCGGCGGCCCTGGGCAACAGCAAGGCGCAGGGGGCCCTCAGGTGAGCCGCCCGGCCCAGGGCCCCGCGCGGGCCCGCCGCTGGCCTGACCTGATGATCGGCGCGCTGGTGCTGGCGCTGCTGGGCGGCTTTGGCACCGTGCTGCTGCGCGGCAATTCTGCCCCGGCCCCCCAGAGTGCGGCCACCCCTGAAACCACCCCCGCCATTCCCAGTGCCCCGGGCAGCGCCGCTCCAGCGGGCGAAGGCGCGGCGGCCAGCGCGGTGACGCCCCCGGCCCAGACCACCCCCGCCACGGAAACCGCTGACCCCGCCGCCACCGAGGCCCCAGTGATCGCCGCAGCCCCCATTGGGGCCCCAGACCCGGCCCTGCAGGCCGCTGCGGCGCAGGCGGCTGGTCCTAAAACGGAGGAGTCGGCGACCGAAGCCACCTCAGAAGGCACCCCGGACGAAGCGACACCAGCCACCGAGCAGACGCCAGCGGCCACCCCCCGCACCGGCGGCGCCGTGGCGACCACCGAGCAGCGCGTGCCCCTGCGCAGCGACTACCGCATCAGCCTGGGGACGTTTGGCAGCGAGGACGGTGCCCGCCGTGCGGCGGCCGGGGTGAGCGCCCTGGGCTACACGGTGTATCCCATTGACCTGGGCTCGCAGGTGGTGGCCCAGCTGGGGCCCTTTGCCGACGAAACCAGTGCCCGGCAGGCCCTGGCCGATGTGCAGCGGGCTTACCCAGCCGCCGTGCTATACCCCCCGCGTGGCCGCAGCCTGAGCGGCGGCGCCGCCGAGACCACCCAGCCAAATGTGGCGGCGCCCAGCTCGGCCGGGCAGGACACAGACGCCGCGTCCACAGCCCCCACAGAGGCGAGCGCGCCGGCCCCGGCTGAAGCCGCTCCTGCCCCCGACGGCCCGGTGTACCTACAGGTGGGCGCGTTCGACCGGGTGGAGAGCGCGCAAAACCTGGTGCAGCAGCTGCGTGATCTGGGCTATGCTCCCACGGTGAATGCTCCTGAAGGCCGCAAGGTCACCGTGCTGGTGGGCCCCTACACTGCCGACGCCCTGACGCGCACCGAGGGCCGCCTCAGCGAAAACGGTCTCGACCACTTCCGGGTGCGCTGAAGTGGCTGAGGTTCCCACCGCCGCCATCAGCCGCTTGGTCACCTACTTGCGGATTCTGGAACACCTCGAACTCCAGGACGTGAGCCGCACCAGCAGCAACGATCTGGCCGAGCGGGCTGGCGTGAGCGCCTTTCAGGTTCGCAAGGATCTGGCGTACTTTGGCCGGTTCGGCACACGCGGTATGGGCTACACCGTGCCCATCCTGAAACGCGAGCTGGTGCGCGTGCTGGGCCTCAACCGGTCCTGGAACGTGGTGATCGTGGGGATGGGGCGGCTGGGGCAGGCGATTGCCAATTATCCTGGCGCCAGCGATTACCAGTTTCAGTATGTGGGCTTGTTCGACGTGAGCCCCGGGGTGGTCGGCCAGCAGGTGCGAGGCCTCACGGTCGCCCACATGAACGACCTGACGGACTTTACCCGCCTGAACGCCGTGGATATGGGCTTTCTGGCCGTGCCCCCCGAGCGCGCCCAGGACGCTGCTCAGGCCCTGGTGGATGCCGGCGTGAAAGGCATTCTGAACTTTGCACCCACCGTCATTCAGCCGCGCGCCGCCGAGCGCCCGGGTTTGCAAGACATCAGTGACGAGTGGCGTGGTGTCATTGTGGAAAATGTCGATTTTCTCGCCGGTATGAAGCGCCTTGCCTTCTATATTTTAAATCCCCACCTCAAAGATGCCCCCGCTCCGGAGGAACCCGCATGAAGAAAGCCGCCCTTCTGACTCTGCCCCTGCTCATTGCGTCGTGTAATCCCCCTGCTACCCCAGGCACCGGTTCCGGCTCCGTTACCGCCTCGTCCGGCAAGACCACAGTCACAGCCACTGAGGGTCAGCTGGCCGGCAGCACCACGTATACCTTCACCAACAAAGCCGGGGCCCGCGAAGTCACGATTAATTCAGCCACCCTGACCTGGACCGATCCCGCTTCCAACGCGACCAAAACAGAGACAGTGAATATCGCGGCTTTCACGCTGCCAGCAGGGCTGAGTTGCCCCGCTTCGGCCGCCAACCCCGCTGCGTCATGTGCCTTCAACGATCCGAACACCACATTTGCCGACCGCACTGTCAGCCGCAGCATTTCGGATGCTGAGTTGTTTGGCAAGGTGCTGAGCGCCAATCCCAGTGCCGCCAATCTGCCAGTCAGCGTGCAGTTTAATAGCACGCAGAACGCGCTGCCCTTTACTTTCACGTCCAGCACCGGCAACGGCGGCGGCGGCGGAAAACCTGCGGAACAGTCCCCGACGCCTGTCCTGGAGGTGGTGGGCACCGGACCATACGCGGGCAACATCAATGTCAATGTCTCGGGCAATTTCGACGCGGCCAGCGAGATTGAGCGTGTGGTGCTCCAGGTGACGGACGGCAACAATGTGGTGGACAACTCCACCTACACCACAACCCAGGCACGCGCCACATTCAGCGTGGACACCACGCGGTTCGCCAATGGGCCGTTGAAGCTGAAGGTGATTGCTTACACTAAGAGCGGCCTGACTGGCACCAGCGCCGAAAAGACGGTGCAGGTTCAGAACCTCACCAGCCCCGAGCTCTCTGTGGCCGCACCAACTGATGGTGCCCTTGTGAACACGCCCAGCTTGCCTGTGCGCATTACCCTGACCAAACGCAGCGCCGACTACACGATTGATCCTCAGACGATTCAGGTTGATGTCCTTGATTTCCGTGGAACGGTGGTCTTGCAAAAGACAATGGCGACCAATAGCAGCGACTGTGTGGGAACAGCAGATTCGCTGACCTGCAATACGATGTTCGATATCGCAGGTCTTCCTGCGGATACCTACAACATCCGGGTGCGGACGCGAGTCCGGGTTGACCCGAACGGCGCCAACATCACGCGCAATCTCGAAACCTCCAGCCGCTTCACAGCAAATACCGTCAGCGGGCTGCCACCTGCGGCCAGTATTCGTTTCCCGGCCATTACTGATGCGCGCCAGCCAGGCCGACTGGACAGTGAATCGGGCATTCTTGTCACTGTAAGCGACAACACTGGCGTCAACGTGGTCGAAGCACGCGTCGTCGGGCCTTTCGACGCCACCAAGCCGCTCGCGCTCAACGGCACCACCCAGTGCCAGGAGAGCCAACCTGTGGCCGGCCGGAGTCCCGTCGATGTCCTCATGCTTAACAGGGGCTTTAACCCTCCTGTTGTAATGGGCGACATTTTCCTGCCCAGCATGGATATTGACGGTTCTGCTTATGTGCCTGACAACAACACCAACGAGCGCTACGATCTGCGTGTCACCACTGTTGATGTCGAAGGCAACCGTAACATTCAGTGCATCCCCATCACGATCAACCGGGCGCAAACTCGTTTGGAGCGTCCCCGTTACACCGAAAGCACCTCAACAAATCCTGCGACACCCAATCCTTTGCCCGGGGAACTGAATTACACCTCTGGAACTTGGACCCTCAGCAATATCCCCAACCGCAGCCGGGTGGCTGCTGTCGTCTACCAAGATGGTGTTCAGAAGACCGTTTCTGTCAATAGCTCTGTCACGGGAAGCACCAATCTGACCTATTCCTTCGGGAACCCAGGAACGTATCAAATCGTTTGGGTCATTCAAGACATGGTCACTGGAATCGTGACGACTGTAGCCGGCGATATCGTCACAGTCATTCGCAACCCCTGATCGTATCACTTCGTCCTAGCTAATCTTGAACGTGTTTATCTAAAAACTGGAATATAGACCAGAGATGACTTGAAAATCGCGATGCCCCGAAGGAAAATTCCTTCGGGGCATCGCAATCTTCTCTTATCGATATGCCTATCCGATAATCAAATTCAAATAATGCTCAAACTTCTATTTAAACAAAGTCAACTATTAAGAAAATTTCACATAGACGATTTCACATCATGCCGCATCTCTTGAATCACTCATACCGTAAGGCCTTTGTTCGCCACCATCGGCAAAGATACATTTGTTTCGAGTATGCACGAGTATTAAAGCTCTGCTTTTTCCACTAGGCCTAATGACTTGCTGGAAAATCAGCATTCGCATTAGGGCCATCTCAGGAGTTGCACCTGCATAACAGCAGGAGAGCGCTCCCAGCCGGGAGACTCTGGGAGTGTCTATGTCACAGATTCCGGGGGAGCGCGTTCGCATTCTGGCAGATGCATTTCTGGCCATC
>NZ_JAHRBL010000041.1 GCF_019693445.1 Deinococcus aquaedulcis
TGTGAGCGCTTTCAGAATGCCCTGCGCTGGCAGACCAGTGAGCTGGTCACGTTCTTCAGACTCCTTACACGACCTTTTTCAGCGCCAGGACAGTCAGAAACCTAAGTTGTCGGCTACTGAATGGACAACCACGCCGAACGCTTCGATCTGTTTCACGAGACGCAGCCCTTTATGCAGGATTGGAAGTTGCCCAACGGAGCCCACGACCACCACTGGAGCCTTATTAGTAGTGAACATGGCAGCTACGCCACAAACTTCCTCTTTGGAACGAAGAAGCGGATAGAACCTCTTATTCCGGAGAAGCAAAGGGGCAGCACGAGTTACGACTTGCTGGGCGAGATTGCTCCGGCACAGGCAGCACGATTCCTTCTTCAGCACCTTTCCTTTTCCCTGGGTGGGCGGACTACCGGTGTAGCGGAGTCACAGGCTGACTCGCCATCGGCTTCTGTAGCGCTGGTCCTCGCTCAGGGGGACGACTTGCACGAAACCTTTTGCCTGAACCTACTGCCCTACTCAGCCAGCATGATTGAGGAAGATTTGCCTGCCTGGGAATGGATGGCGAAGGAAGGACAGGCACGCTTCACCGGCAAACACGTCATGCGGGGGTATGCGGACCGCTACACCTGGATGGCGCGAGGCGTTCGCCTTCAGCTTGACCCAGCTTCTGGGCATGTGGGATGGCTCGCTTATGGTGGCGGCGTCTCACCCATCACAACAGCACAGGGACAGTACCTCGAACCGATGGCGGCGTATCTACCACCGGGGAAGGAAGGTGAGGCCCTGCGGTCCGTGCGTCTTGATCCCGACAAATTGTTGTGGCGGGATTTGACGGCTCTCTTGCCAGGTTCGCCCCACCCACCGCTTACGGTGGCAAACGCAGCGCAAGTGCTGGAACGGGTTCGTTTCGGCTCATTTCAGGGCGCACCGCAGAAGATGAGTCGAGAGGAGCGGCTGGCACGTCTCCGCGAAAAAGGCCGGAAGTATGCGGGAGCCATTCCCCTAAGCGTCTTTGGCTTGGCCCGGAGCCAGCAGAAAATTGATCTCTACCGGCATGAGGAATTCACGCTTCCTGCCACCTTTGTGGATGATCCCCAACGGTTTACCAATCTTGTGAACGCAGCCTTAGAAGCGGCGGAAACAGTGGGGCTCGGCTTACGCCGCGCAGTGCGTTTGCTGTGCTGGTTCATTGTGACGACAGAGGCGGACAGGGGACAGGGACAGCGCTCAGCCAGTGACCTGGCGAAACTGGCGCAATTTCTGGGCGATCTTCCCGAGAGCGAAGGGGAACCTGCGTATAAAGGTAAGGAGGTGGCGAAGAAGGTGGCGCGTCTCTCTCGGCAACTGGAAACTCTAAGCCGTTACTGGTCCGTTCTAGAACCCGACTTCCGTACCTTCCTCTTTCATGCCGACGAACCGGCTGCGCTCCCGATTTGGCATCGGGCCTTGCTCAGGGCTGCTGATGACGGGTGGAAATTGGCCTTGGAGGGCGTGGGGAACGACGCTCCTGCTCTCCGTGCCGCCGCACATGCAAGTCGCTTCCTGAGCCGTCAGCTTAAGCCCATTCGTCAGCAGGCACAGATGGAGGTTCCCGCATGAGTCGCCCATCAGGTGCGCCCAACTTGGCACAAGAGCGTGAATTCTTCACCCACCTGAGCCGGTTCGAGCGTGGAAAATTAGCTGAATTGCGCCGCACGCTCTCCGATGACCAGCCCGGCGACAGCGGGCAATGGCTTCAGCGCTACATCTTCCTGTCCGGCCTGGAGCGGGGCAACCGCCGGATGCAGTTTCTGGTGGCGGGGCTGTACGCCCTGATCGAGCGCCCCCACGACGATGAGACCGAGGAGGAAGCGCAGGAACGCGCCGCCCGCGAGGGCCAGTCGCTGGGCTGGCTGCTGGGCACCCTGTACCGCGAGCAGGGGGAGCGCCCCAGCACCGAGAAACGCTTCCTGGCCCTGCTGGACGCCGACGAGGAAGCCCTGCCCTACCAGCTGCGGCAGGCGGTGTCTCTCCTGAAGGGCAGCGACGTGAAGCCCGACTGGGCGCAACTGCTGCGCGACGTGAGCGGCTGGAGTGTGGACGGCTGGGGCGACGATACCCGCCGCCGCTGGGCCAACGACTTTTACCGCGCTGCCCTCCCTCCCCGCCAGAAGGCGGAAGCCGAAGACACCGCCGAACCCGCAGCCAACCCGGAGGAAACCCCATGAAGGCCCTGCTCGAACTGCACCTCATCCAGAACTTCGCCCCCAGCAACCTCAACCGCGACGACACCGGCAGCCCCAAGGACGCCTACTTTGGCGGAGTGCGCCGCGCTCGCGTGAGCAGCCAGAGCTTTAAACGGGCCATGCGTATGGATTTCAAGGAACGTGGGCTTCTCTCCCCAAACGAGTTAGGTCAACGCTCCAAGAGGTTCTTGGATGAACTGACTGGACGCTTAATGTTAGAAGAGAGTGGATTTCCAGAAGCTCAAGCTCGTTATTTGGCAGAGGGTCTTTTGGCCCTAAATGGAATTTCTTTCATCGAAGGCAAGCCCGGTGAGGGAGAGGAGTCGCGTTACAAGGAAGAGTACCCAGCAGATTTTGCACGCTCAGAGGCACTAGCATTCCTCAGCTCTGGGATGTTGGATGAACTTTCTCAACTCCTGAAGTTGCACAAAGTAGAGGCAGAAGCGGCAGCTGAGGTGATGCGAAAGTACCGCCAGTCTAAGCGGGGAGCCTCCGGTTATAAAGGTGGCATCGGAAAAGACGACAAGAAGAAGCTGCGCAGTGCTGTCGAGAAGGCGCTAGGAGACATTTCTAAGGAAGTTTCAAAACTGATTGACGGCAAGTACGCCGTGGACATCGCCCTCTTCGGGCGGATGCTGGCGGACCTGCCTGACAAGAACGCCGACGCTGCCGCGCAGGTAGCCCAAGCCCTGGGCACGCACGCGATGGGCCGCCGCGAGTTCGACTTCTACACGGCGGTGGACGACCTCAGGCCGGGGGACACGGCGGGCGCGGACATGCTGGGCACGGTGGAGTTCGGCAGCGCCACCTTCTACCGCTACCTGTGCATCGACCTCGCCAAATTGCGGCAGAACCTGGGCCGGGATGACGAACTGATGCTGCGCGGCCTGAAGGCCCTCTTGTACGCCAGCGTCTACGCCGCGCCCACAGGCAAACAGAACACTTTTGCGGCGCGTAACCTTCCCAGCCTGATTTCCACCGTGATCCGGCAGGACGCCAGCCCCCGCAACCTCGCCAACGCCTTTGAGGTGGCGGTCAAAGCCAGGGAAGGCGGCTATGTCGGGCCCAGCATCCAGAAGCTGGCGACCGAGTGGGAGCGGCAGGAGCGTATCTTCGGCCAGGGCGGACGCGGGCGGTACGTGAACGCGCACGACGAGTCGAACGTGGAGGCGCTGGGCGAGCGGCAGGACAGTGTGGAAGCCCTGATCGGCAGCGTTCTGGACGACGTGCGCGCGGTGCTGGGCCAGCTGGGGCAGTGAGGAATGGCGACCTTGCTGATCCGGCTGGTGGGGCCGATGCAGGCGTGGGGCACCCGCAGCCAGTTCGACGACCGCGACACCGAGGCCGAGCCGAGCAAGAGTGGGGTGCTTGGCCTCTGCGCGGCAGCCCTGGGCATTGACCGCGCCGAGCCGATTGACCACCTTGCCGCCCTACGTTTTGGCGTGCGGGTGGACCGCGAGGGAGTGGTCCGGACCGATTACCACACCGCGCAACTCTTTCCCGGCGAGCGCAAGGCAAACACCAGCGTGACCCGCCGCGCCTACCTGGCGGACGCCGCCTTCTGGGCCGCGCTGGAAGGAAAACGATCCCTGCTGGAAGCCCTGGACGCCGCCCTACGCAATCCCTACTGGCCCCTCTCGCTGGGCCGCAAGAGCTTTCCGCCCGCCGAGGCCCTCTGGCTGGACGGCGGGGTGCGGGACGGTGAACTGCTGGAAGTCCTGCGCTCGGCCCCCAGCCTGCGAGGCGAGCGAGACGACGCGGGTGCGCCCTACCGGTTCGTGGTGGACCGGGATGCGGTGCTGGGCGACACCCGCCGCCTCTCGCCAGGTCTGCGCCGCGACGATCCCACCGCCCCCTTTGCCAAGCGCCGCTACGCCCTGCGCGACGTGTGGATGTTCAGCGAGGCCCCCCTCGCGTTGCAGGAGGTGGGCTGATGTACCTCTCCCGCCTGTGGCTGAACGAAGCCCACCGTCAGGCAAACGCCGACCTGCGCAGCGCCTACGGGCTGCACCAGTCGCTGCGCTGGGCCTTTCCCGGTGCGGGCGAAGCGGGCGGCCCCCTGCCGGACGGCGAGCGGCTGCTGTGGCGCAACGATGCCGAACAGGGTCTGCTGGTGCAGAGCGTCACCCATCCTGACTGGCAGGCGCTGGAAGACCGTTGGCCGGGGTACCTCCGGGACGCCCAGGTCAAACCTCTGGACCTCTCGGGCCTGCGGGAGGGCGAGCGCCTGCTGTTTCGCCTGCGCGCCAACGTGACCGCCAGCCGCTGGCGCGACGGCCAGGACCGCGCGGCCGACCCCCGCACCAAGCGCGAGGCCCTACGCGGCGCGCGGGAGCAGCTGGCCTGGCTGGAGCGCCAAGGCGAGCGCGGCGGCTTTGGAGTGCCCGGCGCGGACATCGTGCAGAGCGGCAATGTCCGCCTGTACAAAGCGCGTGGGGGCACGCCCATGACCCTCTTCGCCGTGACCTTCGAGGGCCTGCTGACGGTGGACGACCCGCTTCGGCTGGCCCAGACCGTGCAGGGGGGCATCGGCAAGGCCAAGTCGCTGGGCTTCGGCCTGCTGAGTCTGAGCCGGGGGTAAGCCATGACCGGAGAGAGTCAGGCCATCGTGTGGAAAAAACAGAACCTGCGCGAGTTGCCG
The DNA here is from genome assembly GCF_019693445.1 of Deinococcus aquaedulcis. NCBI lineage: Bacteria > Thermotogati > Deinococcota > Deinococci > Deinococcales > Deinococcaceae > Deinococcus > Deinococcus aquaedulcis. The sequence continues at coordinate 4,864 of NZ_JAHRBL010000041.1, forward strand.
AAGTTCCGCGACGGCACGTCCTACCTGTATCTCGAACACAGCACCCTGGAGCAGGACGGGCGCAGCATCCAGGCCTTTCACCCCGAAGGCATGGTCACCATTCCCTGCGCCAGCCTGGGCGTGCTGCTGCTGGGCCCAGGCACCAGCGTGAGCCACAGCGCCATGAAGGCCCTGTCCGACACCGGCTGCTCGGTGCTATGGGTGGGCGAACAGGGCGTGCGACTGTATGCCAGCGGCCTGGGCGAGTCACGCAAATCCGAGCGTCTGATGCGCCAGGCCCGGCTGTGGGCGAGTCCCCGCAGCCGCGAGCGGGTGGTGCGCCAGATGTACACCATGCGCTTTCCCGAAGGCCTGCCTGGGAACCTGACGCTGCAACAGATTCGCGGGCGCGAGGGAGCGCGGGTGCGGGACCTGTACGCGCGTTACAGCCAGGCGCACGGGGTGAAATGGCAGGAGCGCAAGTACAACCGGGGCAACTGGGACGCGGCCAGCCCCATCAACAAGGCGATCAGCAGCGGGACGGCGTGCCTGTACGGCCTGGCGCACGCGGCCATCCTGAGCTGCGGCTACAGCCCGGCGCTGGGGTTCGTGCATACCGGCAAGCAGCTCAGCTTCGTCTATGACGTGGCGGATCTCTACAAGATGGAAGTCGTGATGCCCGTCGCCTTTCAGGAGGCGGCCCGGGGCGGCGACGAGATTGACCGCCGGGTGCGCCTGGCCCTGCGGGACCACATGAAGCAGTTGCGCCTGCTGGAACGCATGGCAAACGACCTTCTGACCCTGCTGGACGACCGCCACGACGATGACCCGGAGGACGACGACGTGGGCGAACTCTGGGATCCGGAGGGCAACGTCCAAGGAGGAATCAACCATGATCGTGATGACCCTTGAGCGCGTGCCGCCCAGCCTGCGCGGCGAGCTGACCCGCTGGCTGATCGAGGTGCAGACGGGCGTGTACGTGGGGGCAGTCAGTGCCACCGTCCGCGACCTGCTGTGGGACAAGGTGGTGCAGCACGCCCGCGCCGGCCGCTGCACCCAGCTGTACCGGGCAAACAATGAGCAGGGCTTTGCCATCCGCATGCACGGCGAGGGGCGCCGGACGCTGGTGAAGCTGGAGGGCTACCAGCTTGTGGCCGTCAGGGACGCCCGGTATGAAACACTGAAGAGGGACTTCCAACCTCCCGAGGAGCTTGAAACTTTGTGAAATGAATTACGCTGAGTTGAAGAGACTTCGGCGGTTGCAGCGTAAGGGTTTGTGCGTCGTTTGAGAGTGTTTTCCCCGTGTAGGCGGGGATGTTCCGGACGGACAACGGGTCACGTTCGACGTGGGCCCGTTTTCCCCGTGTAGGCGGGGATGTTCCGGACATTGCCCTGGCCCACTGGCTGACGGGCGAGTTTTCCCCGTGTAGGCGGGGATGTTCCGCCTCCTGGGGGCCTCTGAGGGGCAGGGCGGCGTTTTCCCCGTGTAGGCGGGGATGTTCCGGTCACGCGGCTGGGGCTGCGGATGTCCAGCCGGTTTTCCCCGTGTAGGCGGGGATGTTCCGCGGGCATAGCCGGCCACCCGGTTAGCCTCGCGTTTTCCCCGTGTAGGCGGGGATGTTCCGGCGTCGCCAATGGGCCGCAGAACCGCGTCAGCGTTTTCCCCGTGTAGGCGGGGATGTTCCGCTCATGGAGGATACGGCGGCCTTTGTCGCCCTGTTTTCCCCGTGTAGGCGGGGATGTTCCGGGCACCGGGCCGAGGGCCAGCCCCAGCACGGCGTTTTCCCCGTGTAGGCGGGGATGTTCCGTCACTAATTCAGGAAAACTACGTCCTGGCGCTGTTTTCCCCGTGTAGGCGGGGATGTTCCGGTCGGTGACGTACTCATAGCCGTTCGGCGTGGTTTTCCCCGTGTAGGCGGGGATGTTCCGGTGGGGCGGGGCGGGGGATGGGTGCGGGGAAGGTTTTCCCCGTGTAGGCGGGGATGTTCCGAATCAGCTCTCGGCATTGTCAAACCTCAGCGGGTTTTCCCCGTGTAGGCGGGGATGTTCCGGGATAACGCTAACCTTTTATGTAGAGCCGCCCGTTTTCCCCGTGTAGGCGGGGATGTTCCGATGCGCCACTGATTGCCCATCAGTGGCGCTGCGTTTTCCCCGTGTAGGCGGGGATGTTCCGCTCATGAGCCTGGAACAGACCAACGCCGAGGGGTTTTCCCCGTGTAGGCGGGGATGTTCCGCCCGCGACTGACCAGCCCGCGAAGACTGGCGTGTTTTCCCCGTGTAGGCGGGGATGTTCCGGGCAGGCCGCCGAGGACCGCCGCAGCAAGCTCGTTTTCCCCGTGTAGGCGGGGATGTTCCGGTGGTAGACACCTTCTCGCCGTCGGGCTGATTGTTTTCCCCGTGTAGGCGGGGATGTTCCGATAGATCCCGTGCGGGTCCCGGTCGAGCTCGAGTTTTCCCCGTGTAGGCGGGGATGTTCCGGATGCCCGGACGTGCTGCACCGCCACCGCGCGGTTTTCCCCGTGTAGGCGGGGATGTTCCGTACGAGTACCGCTGCCTGATTGACCGCTTCAAGTTTTCCCCGTGTAGGCGGGGATGTTCCGTCGTGCAGGGGCAGGGCGCGCCACTCCACCGCGTTTTCCCCGTGTAGGCGGGGATGTTCCGCGCACCTGCTCACCGCCGCACCGGAGCGCTCAGTTTTCCCCGTGTAGGCGGGGATGTTCCGTCGCTGGGCATTAACCCGCTGCCCACCAACGAGTTTTCCCCGTGTAGGCGGGGATGTTCCGGCCGCATTGATCGAAGAGGGCTTTGACGTGTAGTTTTCCCCGTGTAGGCGGGGATGTTCCGGACCCTGCCCCACCAGAGTGGGCCACAACGTAGTTTTCCCTGTGCAGGCGGGGATGTTCCGAGGTCATGATTATCGTGGATGGGCTTCTAACTGTTTTCCCCGTGCAGGCGGGGATGTTCCGATGAACGCGGCCCAGCAGGCCGGCATGATCGAGTTTTCCCCCTGTAGGCGGGGATATCCCGGGTGTTCTGCGGCAGCTCCTGCGCGAGGACGTGTTTTCTCCGTGTAGGCGAGGATGGTCCGCCGCAGGAACAGGTGGAGTCATCATGAGCGCCGTTTTCCCCGTGTGGGCGGGGATGGTCCGGCGGGTCCGGCGTGAGCGACCTCACCGACCTCGTTTTCCCCTTGCAGGCGGGGATGTTCCGAATTCTTCGATAGTTTGACGTATGGTGACCGAGTTTTCCCCTCTGTGCAGGGATGTTCTGGACACGGCGGCTGCGCGGTTTTCCCTACCCACACAAAGGCCGCCCTGACGGGTTGCCATACACCGCGGACCCACGACCCTTATGGTAACCGCAGCGGCCGCCCACTGACGAGGAGCCACGCCTCGTCGCTGGCGGCCGCCGCACGCTGGTTCACCCAGCCCAGCAGGTCGCGGTAGCGCCGCGCCAGGACGTTGTCGGGCACGATGCCGAACCCCACCTCGTTCGTCACCAGCACCGTCAGACCGCCCCGGACCTGGGCGGTGGCCAGCAGGGCGTCGGCCGCTGCCAGCACCGCTTCGTCGGGCCAGTCGGCCAGCATCAGGTTGCTCACCCACAGGCTCAGGCAGTCGAGCAGCACCGCAGGGGTCGAGATCGCCGCCAGCGCCCCCGGCACCGCCAGCGGCTCTTCCACCGTGGCCCAGGCGGCGGGCCGGTCACCCCGGTGACGGGCAATGCGGGCAGCCATCTCGTCGTCAAAGGCTTGGGCGGTGGCCAGATAGGTCACCGGCAGGCCGCTGTCTGCCGCGCGCCGTTCGGCAAAGGCGCTCTTGCCGCTGCGGGCGCCGCCGGTCACGAACACCAGGGTCATGCCCACACCGCCAGCAGGTCATCCAGCAGTGTGGGGTCCAGGCTGGCCTGCACCCGGGCCGCAATGGCGTCCAGGCGGGCGTCCAGCGTGGGCAGCCCTTCGGGCACCGGCAACCCGGCCCAGCCCAGGAAGCGTTCCAGATATCCCGGGTTTTCCAGCAGGCCGTGCAGGTAGGTACCGCGCACGTTGCCCTGGCGCCACAGCAGGCCCGGCGCCAGTTCCTGCACCCCGGGGCCCGCAACTGTGCGGCCGTGGTGAATCTCGTAGCCGCGCAGGGTCAGCCCCGTCTCGGGGTCGCGGAGGGTGGTCTGTACCGTCACCTTGTCGGCGGCAAAGGTGGTGCTCAGGTCCAGCAGGCCCAGGCCCGGCGCGTGGTGACCACCTTCGATGCCCAGGTCGTCGTGCAGCGCACCGCCCAGCATCTGCAGCCCCCCACAGATGCCCAGCACGGGCACGCCCGCGTGGGCCAGCCGGGTTACCGCCCCTGCCAGCCCGCTCGCGCGCAGCCAGGCCAGATCGGCGGCGGTGCTCTTGCTGCCGGGCAGGATGACGGCGCGCGCCCCTTCCAGTTCGGCCGGGGTGCTCACCCAGCGGGCCAGCGGCCCCAGCGGCGCGAACTCGTCAAGGTTGGACACCCGGGGCAGCCGGGCGATGGCCACGAAGCCGTCCCCGGGCTCCTGTGGGCGCGGCCCCTGGGCCCACAAGCCGTCTTCCTCGGGCAGGGGAATGTCCAGCATGGGCACCACGCCCACGGTGGGCACGCCGGTCTGGACATGCAGCCATTCGGGCGCCGGCGCCAGCAGTGCCGGGTCTCCCCGGAAGCGGTTCAGGATGAAGCCGCGCAGCAGCGCGCGTTCTTCGGGAATCAGGCAGTGCCACGTGCCCAGCAGGTGGGCAAAGGCGCCGCCCCGGTCAATATCGGCAGCCAGCAGCACCGCTGCCCCCACCTCGCGCGCCACCCGCATGTTCACAATGTCCGAGTCGCGCAGGTTCACTTCCGCCGGGCTGCCGGCCCCTTCAATCACCACCACGTCGTAATCGGCCATCAGGCTGTGTAGCGCCCCCTGCACGTGGGGCCACAGGTGCGCCTTGCGCTCGCGCCACGGCAGGGCGGTGATCTCTGGGCTGACGCGGCCCAGCAGCACCACCTGCGAGCGGGTGTCGGCCTCGGGTTTCAGCAGCACCGGGTTCATTCGCACGTCGGGCGTCACACGCGCGGCGGCGGCCTGTACCAATTGTGCGCGGCCCATTTCCAGGCCCTGCGGGGTGACCCCGGCGTTGTTGCTCATGTTCTGGGCTTTAAAGGGCGCGGCGCGCACCCCGTGATTCGCCAGTAGGCGGCACAGGGCCGCCGTGAGGTAACTTTTGCCCGCGCTGCTCGTGCAGCCCTGCACCATGATTGCTTGAGCCATCTGCGCCTTCTTATAGCGGCTCTGACTGCACCGGTTGGGCCAACGACTCAGAGCGGGAACCACATGACCTGAAGGTGAACCCCTCGGGTCATGTGTGGCGAGCGGACTTGCAAAGCTGCGGAGCAGAGCGAGTCACCGCGACAGAGAGCGTTTGGCGTGGCGTTCCTGGGCAGAACGGCAGACCGCTGTCAGGCGAGATGGACAGGATGGAGCTGGCCGCCCGACCTGCTTCCGAGAGGTAGTGGGGCGTCAACTTTGGTTAGCTAAGTTCGTTGGATAAAGGCGGGCCAACTTTTGTCTGGCCATTGCGGTGGAAAAGGTCCAGTTCACGCCGCGTTTCTGACGGTTGCGTTCGGCAACCCACGCTTGCACCTCGTCGTGCAGTTCTTCCTTTGACCCGATCCGGCGATCGAGACATTGCTTGCTCAGCGCCGCAAACTCGATCTCGACGGCATTGAGCCAGCTGCCATGCTTCGGCGTGAAGTGGAATTCTAATTTTGACGCGATGCGATGCGCTTCCGCGGCACCAAAGGTCTCATAGAGCACACCTTTGCTGTGGGTACTGAGGTTGTCCAAGACCAACCGAATCTTGGTGGCTGCTGGGTAGAATTCGTCGACCAGACGCTGCATACAGCGAGCAAAATCCGCTTTCGTGCGGCGCTCAGTGACGTCCAGCCAACGTCTGTTTCCCTTAGGCTCCAGGTAACCGAAGAGATTTGCAGTTCCCCGACGTTCATATTCATAGTCATACCGAAAGGGTTGTCCTGGCTGCAGAGGAGTCGGCTGCACCACATCGGCGATCAATTGACAAGGCCGCTCGTCGAAGCACACGACTCGGAATGCCGCGTCGAACGGCTCGGCATACAGGTCGAGGACGTGTTCCATCGCGGCCACGAACGCGCCATTCTCGCAAGGCGGAATCACCCACTGTTCTTTCAGGTGCGGTTTGAGTTTGTTTTTTCAGTGTTTTCCGGACGGTCTCGTGACACAGGTGTGGGACGTAACCAAGTTCCACCATCTTGTCGGCCAACAGGCGAAGGGACAGCCGCGGCTGTCCCTTTTCTCGGGTACAGGCGAGTGCGATCAAGTGCGCCTGGGTGCGTTCATTGAGCACATGGGGCTTCAGATTCTGAGGATGCAGGTGATGGAGAGCAGCGTCTAGTCCTGCCTCAACGAACCGCTTGCGCACACGGAACACTGTGTGCGTGCAAATCTCCAACTGCGCTGCAATGGCCTGGTCACGGAGCGCTGGACCATGCTGGTCGGCTTTCAGCAGGATGCGGGCATGGGTCAACTGGCGAGCAGGGGCGACACCCGCCTTGAGCAGCCCTTTGAGACGCGCTTGCTGCTCGGCTTCAAGGCGCACAGCGTATTTCATGCTTGAGGGTACGCCTGTTGTATGGGGAACGCGGTGAAATGACCGTAAGGCGAGGAAAGAATCCTGAGCGGAATAGATCTCAAAGCTCAGCAGCAGCCTCGTGATGCTGATCTGGCAATTGGCAAGCCCCTGTTGATCAGCCGCAACCTGGACCACGCGCCCATCACTCAGGAGTTGCACCTTGTATAGCGGAGTGAATAGCCGTGCTGGTGGAGAAATTCCTCGTTCTTGAGGAAGGTTCGGAGCAGGCGGTTCAAATACACGCTCGGCATCACCGTCATCAG
>NZ_JAHRBL010000042.1 GCF_019693445.1 Deinococcus aquaedulcis
TACGCGCCCTGGTTCGAGCGATCAGCCGGAAGGTTGATCGTGAGGATGCACCTCTCCTGTCTCTGATTGACCGCTTGTCTCCGTCCCACACGCTCATCTGAGAAACTGTCGGGTACTGAGCGACGAAACACAAGGCATACTTGCTGGATATCTGAAAACTCAGCCATTTACCAATGAGCAGCTCAATCTTTTTCTTTGGCTAAAAGCCGTGCGTAATTTGCTGGTCCATAACAATGGAGTGGTGGATCATGCTTTTGCAGAAGAATGGCAAAATGTCGAAATCGGGGACCGGCTAAACTTACCGGGACACGTGATAGTCAGCGCGATGGTGATGTTGGACAGTGTGAAGCGGATAGATAGTTTAGTTTTAGACAAGTATCCGGGTTTGGGCATCTCCGCTCACGCAGCCGGTGCAACCTTCCAAAATCGGATTCACCAGTCAATAACAATGTTGCCCGTAGAGGAGATAGAGAAGGCTCTTCCTGTACTTGCAGAACTTAGGGGTAAACACCCGGAAATTGCGGCGCTGATTCCTGAGAACGTCATGTTCAGACTGGGCACCATCTGGGCGGTTCTCCCGGCAGACGACGTATGGGCACTCGTCGGGGTTGATGGCCGTGGAATCTTTGGTTTTGCCGATGAGGCTGCGGCTCACGCATGGTTAGACGAAGGCCAGTTGTCCTGGCACGAATGCTCAGTGAGCGAAGAAAGCGATGACGTCTGGGTCGCTGGAACACTCAGCAACGGGCTCATGTTCAGATGGCCGCGACCGGCATGGGAGGAGGCTAACGTTTAGGCACTGGCTGGAGTTGCCATCAATTTCTAAGCAACGTGTTTAGCCCGGTCGTACCAGCCGCTGGCGGCCAGCCAGCCGCAGCCCTGATCTCCCAGCTCGTGCAGGAGCAGGGCCCCAGGTGAACGCACAGGCACTTCCCGCATGGCCACCAGGACCCGTTGCATGGCGTTCTGCAGGCTAAAGAAGGCGGGAATGCCCTGGAACTCGGCTTCGACGGCGCACCAGAGCAGGCGGTAGTACGCTCTGGCGCTGTGACGGTCGCGGAAGAGGATGGCAAGGCGTTGGCCCGCCTGCTCAATGAGATCCCGGCGCCGCTGGGGATGATCGCTGAGGATCGCGCCCAGGGCCCAGACGACCTCGGCGGGCTGGGTCGCGGAAGTGAGGGAATCAGAAGTAACCAGAGACTCTGGGTTGGTTCTGGGTAACGACCACTGCAGTAATGGGTTGACCTTGACGTTTCCCCCTTGTGGGGAAACTGATTCCCTCACTTCTGGAGAAGTGGCTTCTCTGGCCTTCAGGGCCTGCTCTTCCTGGTGCTGGACTTTCAGGGCGTAGCCGGTGTGGCCCCGCTTGCGGTCCGCAGCCAGATCGCGGGGGGCCTCAAGGGGCAGCTCTTCCTGCATCACCCGGGCCCGCAGGCCTGGCGCCACCGCTTTGAGCAGCACCGTCAGCCACACGCCAATACAGGCACTGCGGGTAATGACTTCGCCCGTGGTCCTGTCCAGGAACTCAGCCGACTGGTAGACGCGGCGGGTGCTGATCAGGCCGCAGGACCGCAGATCGTCCACCGCACGCTCACAGGTGGCCGTGCCCAGATTCGTCGCCACTGGCAGGACGTCCAGCACCGTGAAAAAGGTGTAGGACGTCAGGTGCGCCAGCTGCTTGCGCTGCTGAATCAATTCGAACGTGGCCTCGACCAGGGCCCGGTACACCGCACGGGCCCGCTCGCGAGCTCGTGGCCGGATCGCGCTGACAATGGTCTGCTCGGCAGCCGCCATGACACGCTCAACGTTGGCTTGCCGCTCAGCCAGGGCCGGCTCTTCTTGAGCAGCCCGGGAAGGGGTCTCTGGGCATGACTGGGCCACAGAGACCCGTACCAGCGGTTGAGGTGGCGTCTGTGGCCGAATGGTGGGGAAGGCAGCGCACTGAGGAGACAGGGTCTTATTGACTCCGTCGAAAGGCGCTCGTGGAAATCCCTCTGCTGCAGCGTGACGTCGGCGCTCAGCACGATCTGCCACGCGGTTGGCCTCGAGACGTCGCTGCGCCTGAAAGAGTTCAGCCAGTTGTTCGGCGTGAAAAGGTGGAGCATCAATCGAAAGGACGCGCGGTTGCGCGCCCCCTGGACCATCATTCATGGATCTCTCCCTTGCAATCTTGCAACAGGGGGGGCATCTCAGTTAAAATGGTGGCATCTGAATGCTGTGCCGTTTTAACTGAGCTGTACCGGGAATCCTCGCTGCCAGGCGAGGATTTCTGGTTCTGAACTGTGGTGGGGTGTGGTCAGCTGGTCAATCTGTCTCCTGTAAGACCGAGCATAGCACTCTTACCGAAAGAAGAGCACTCTTTTCAGAAATAGACTGAGCAGGACGAGTAGAAAGGTAGGATGAGCGCCGGACTTTCAATGCTTACGCAGGTTGACTCAAAGCTGTCGTCCAGCGACCAACTCCTCAAGGACCGTGGTGGGGCTCAGGCAAAGGCTTCTGATCAGGTGCCTTGCCATCTCAACCAGGGTGTGCGGCTTCGCTGGCTCTTTCGCACTCACAAGGTCTGGAATGCCCCTGTTTAGCGACTCGGATGCCTCAGAACAGTCGCGCAAACACCTCAGAACCATCGTCCGTTTGCCTCACAACCATCGGGATTTCACCTCACAACAGTCGGTAAACACCTCACAACGATCGCCAATTTACCTCACAATGATCGCTCTTCCGAGCTGAAGTCAGGCCGAGAAAGCTGCTTCTTGGAGTGGTGAACCGATGGTTCTGAGGGATTCAACCGATGGTTGTGAGGGATTGAAGTGATGGTTCTGAGGGATTCGAGCGATCGTTGTGAGGTGTTCTAACGATGGTTCTGAGGTATACCCAGACCCCTTGCCCGAGAAACACGGTGCATATCCCCTGCATACCACCTCCTTGATTGTTGTCAATCAATATCTTTTTCAGTCTCTTGATATGATCAATCAAGCCCATGACGATGCGCATCAACGAACTGGACCTTACCCGCGCGGGCGTGGTAAGCGTGCAGAAAACCCCGCCCGCGGGGGACACGTCATGGCAGGTGGACTACGAGATTGGCGGCACGATGTACCGCGTGGTGGGCAACGCCTTTCATGGCCGGCCATACGGCAGTGACGCGGACATTCTGCTGGCGCTGCAGACGATTTTCTTTCGCGCGGGCTGCCCGGAGAACAACCGCATTCAGGTGATGCCCGCTGAACTCCTGGCACTGAGCAGCTTGCCGGACAATGGCCAGTCTTACGTGCGGCTGCGGGAAGCCATGCTGCGCCTCTCCGGCGTGCAGTGGAGCATGATCCGCAGCGAGTGGCAGCCGGAGAAGGGCCGTCACCAGGGCGAGACGACCGTGACGGGTCTGATCTCTGACCTGCGCCTGGTGGATCAGGCGAGTGGGGAACACCGGCCCTTCCATCACCGGGAGCTCAATGAACGGCTGCCGATCGAGGTGATCTTCACGGCGACGTTTGCGGCGTCCATCCGGGCGGGGCTCTTCCAGATCCTGGACGGGGAGCTGCTGGCCCGGCTGGGGCAGCCGACGGCGCGGAGCCTGTATCGGGTGCTGCAGGCGCACCGGGTGCAGGTGAGTGGGGCGCTGGCGGATGAGTTGACCTTGCCGCTGCGGGACTGGTTTGTGGCGTGTGGTCTGGAGCACGAGCGGACGGACAACGCGAAGCGGACCCTGGACCTGGCCCACGAGCGGCTCCTGACCGAGGAGTACCTGAAGTCGGTTGAGTTTCATGGTCGGGGCCGGGCGGGGCGCGTCACCTATGTGTTCCGCTCGGCGCCGGAACCCGCCCTGATTGACATCCTGCTGGAGCGTGGGGTGACGCGGCCGGTGGCGGAAGCGCTGGCGGCGGATCATCCGGAGCGGGTGCGCCCGGCCTTGCGGCAGGTCGATGAGCGCCTCGCGCAGGGCTGGCGCCCGCGCTCCCTGCCGGCATCGCTGGTGGACGCGGTGCGCAACCCGCAGAAGTGGGGGGTTGAGGCGGAACCAGTGAAAAAGGCTGGGCGGGCCAAGGCCCGGAAGGCGAAGGACCTCATGGTGGAGGAAACGCCACCAGATCCACGAGAGACCGTGGCGGTGCTCCTGAGGCTCCGTCTGGGCCGGGCAGTGTCAGCCCAGGCGTTGGCGGCCTTGCAGGAGCTGGATGCGGGGCAGGTGGCGGCGGTGCGGGGTGTGCTGGACCGGCCGGCAGAAGAGGCGTTGCCGTTGGTGCGGGCGCTGCTGAGTGTGGAGGTTTGAGGGACAGAACGCCTCGTGGGTGACTGCCGTACTCAAATCAATATACAGTGATATCAAAATCACAGAGAATGATATCCCTGCTTGCCGAGCTCGCGTTCCTGCGCGTAACGCACCTATTTGCTTTCAAAAACCACTCAGAATGCAACAGATCAACTCAAGAGAGTCTATGGCCTCAAGCAACTGCAGAAGCAAACCCCTTTTGCATCCGCCCACCGCAATTGAGCAGCCCTCAGGGCTGCTGTCATACACATTCAGCCCACCACCAAGTCCAGCTCTGGTATGCCCCCACTAGGGGACACGGCTTTCAGGTGAAAGCAAAAATAAATCTCTGTTAACGTCGTTCTATGCGTCGTATGCCCGTTCTTTCTTCACATTTGCCTTTCCTGGAAGCGAGCGGGATTTGCTGATGGCTGCTTTCCTGGGGCCCTGGGGCACCTTCACTCGACCGGTCCGTCGGATGGTCATCATTGCGCTTCTGGCGGTTGGGGCTGCGAAGGCTGAACAGTGCGTGGTGGCCGAGCCACCCGACCTCTTTCGCCTGGACCTGCTCAGCCAGGTGACCTCGCGCTTCGAAGCGCCGGACTATCAGGTCACCTTGACCAGCCACTACGTCCAGGGCCGTTTAGCGACCCTTGAACGCCACGCGGTCAATTCAGCGGGGCCGTTTCATTCAGTCAAGACCTACACCTACAACCGCCAGGGACAACGTGAAAGCATCACCACCAACGCGCAGGGGTTTCGGGAAACCCCTGTCACCTGGACCCTGACGTACCAGTACGACGCCGCTGGCCGCCTGACGGGTTACGTCAGTCCAGCAGTAGACAACTACGTGTTTCATCCCGTCGTGACGTGCATTTCCTCAGGCGCCGAGATCCTGGAGCAGGCCCAGCCCGCCGATGCGCTCCCAGGGCACGCCCTCCGGTACCTCCTGAACGCCCAGGGCCAGGTGACCGAAATGCACCGCTTGCCCCAGCACCCGAACGACCAGAGCCGGGATATCACCCGGTACACCTATCAGAACGGCATCATCGAGCGGATCGTCGACACCTCGTACGACGCCGAGCGGGTCACGTTCGTTGGCACCCGCTTCTACAATGCCCTCGGCATGGTTATTCGCGATACCCGCGTCTTTTTCAGCCAGGATGGGGATAAAGAGTTTGAGGTTGTCTCCACTTTTGAATACGTTGTCGATGAGCATGGGAACTGGACAGAATGCCGGGAATATGAGGAGCAAGACGGCAAGAGAACCCTCGTCAGCACCACCAAACGGACACTGGTCTATAAGCAGTAGCTGGCGTTAGAGAACGCGTAAGGGTCATCTCCATAACCTTTCCCTTCTGTTTGCGTCCCACCATTCCTCAAAAGCAGGCAATGACAGCGTTCTGGCTGGGCATGAGACGCCATGGGGCGGTGCTGAGGCGTATGCTTGACCAATTGATGGGGTAATGAGGGAAAACCTGCTTGGTGCGCGTTGAAAAGCTGGCTGCGCGTGACTGCACCCTTGATGTCAAGAATGCGCCAAGTGTCTTGTGGCGGCTGGATGGTGAGGTGCAAGTCAAGGTGCGAACGCTCAAGCAAGCTACTGTTTCGCAGTGACTGGTGATGCTTTAGGCACCCTGTTGCATTCTGATTGGTTTTTGAAGGCAAAGGGGCCCGTTGCGCGCAGGAGAATGGAAAAAGGTGCAGGGGTATATTTCTCTATTTTGATATCACTCTGTATTAGTTCGTAGCAGATGCTCAACCTGCATCCGGCAAGCGCATCTAAAGTGACTTGAGAGCGTTGTCATCGATGTTTTTCCGTGTTAACCTGCTGTTGTCCGAAAGGACGCGGTGTATGACAACCGGGGACGGAGGATCACACCTATGTGCGAAGACACGCCCTGGTGTAGGAGCCCGGGCGTGTCCAAAAGGAGGTGATTCTTGTGGCGAAACCTAAGCGCAAGAATACACCGAAACGCCGCCGCGAACCACTGAAGGCCACTGAGATCGCTGCATTGATTGCAGCGCTCAGCAGCCTAGGCAGTGGGCTCGCGGCACTTCTGAACGCCCTAGCCTAAACCTCTCGCCCCTGGTCTAATCGCCGTGACCCTCACCTGCACAGGTGAGGGTTGTTTTTATGCGGTTGGCTGCAGGCTTCGCGCTCCCCCTCAGTCCGACCTGACCGGCACCGCTTCAATGATGCGCTTCAAGGGGGTGTTTTAAGAAGGCTGCTACCAAGCGCAAAGTGAGGCGATTCACGAGCCCTATTGGGCCTGACTACACGATTCGGAAATTTTTGTACGCTAAGCCCGCTATCCGCCTGTCCCAGTTGAAGCCTCTGAACTTCAGAGGCGAAAAACGTCGATTTCATCGGCGCCGAAATCTGTCCCTAAAGAAGTAGAGCTGAGCTGGGACATAGCCCTGAGATCGTCGGCATCAACACCTCCAGTCGTTTGGGCTTAAAAAATACTGTGTAGAACGACGATTTTCGCTTAGCGTACAATTTTGCGCCAATCGTGTAGTCAGGCCAAAATGCGGCGAGATCGATAGAAACTGCCATCAGAGAACGGCGAAGCGCTGGTTTCTGTGCTGCTTCTCGCGGGAGGCCAACAACACGGCCACCCCGGAGGTGGCCGGGCTGGGCAAACAGTGGCCGCCGCGTGGACTGACCCCTTTCTTCTTTGATATCACCAAGTATTCTCCTACTCTGGGAAGGCGCGCAGGCGCAGCGGAGTGCCGGGCCGCCCCAAGCGCAGCGGAGTCCTGCGCGCCGGGGGCCTGCCGCGCTCTCGGCGGGCGACAGGCTGGCCACCCCCACCGGCCGCCAGGCCGGGCCACGGCGCTCCGCGCCTTCGCCCCTTGCCAGCGCCCGTACCCTGGGGCGTGGCCACCTTGACCCTGCACCTGACCGACGACACCACCCGCACGTTCGAGGCCGCCGACGACTGGGTCACCCAGGCCGCCCAGAAGGCCCGCGACATACAGGGCCACCACAACCGTATGTTCTGGTTCAGCGACCCGGCCGTGCGCCCCAGCGGCTTCAGTGTCTCCGGCGCCCTGATTCGGGACGTGCAGGAGACGCTGGGCGCCTGACGTCACCCCGCGCGTGGCCAGCCGGCCGCTTCGCGCAGGACCAGGACCTCGACACGCAGCCGGGGCAGGTATAGGCCGCGCAGCTCCAGCACCCAGTATTCCGGGTGCGCCTGCAGAACCCGCACCACTTCAAATCGGGGGGCATTGTCGGGGCGCAGGCTGTACCGGGTGCCTGGTGCTGGCGGGGTGTCCACAGCCGGCACGCTAGCGCGCCGGCCGGACGCCCGGTGTGCTGAGGGTTACGAGTGCGCCGTGCACGTCACCCCCACTGCTGTCAGGCTGGCAGCGTGAAACCAGACTGGCCCAGTGCACTCACCTGTGCGGCGGGGGTGGTCACCCCTGCCGCAGCTGGCCCGAGGGTGTATGGCCGCACCAACGCCACATAGGCCCCGCCCAGAAGCAGCAGGACCCCCAGCGTGCGCAGGGCGCTGCCGAGTGCCACCTTGTGGAAGAGAGACATGGCACAGGCCGTCAGGAAACCCAGAATCAGCGCTGCATCAATGATGGTCATACGTTCCTCCGTGGTGAACATTCTCCCCTGTCTGGCCGCCCACATCGCCGTCAGGCGAAAAGCGGATGGGTTGCGCCCAGAACCGCCACGCCCTGCACGAGCTGCCTTCCAGACGGTGCCGGGACCGGAATGTGAAAAGCACCCCAGCGGCGTGACGCGAGGAACGCCGCATCTTTGGGGTGCTGGTCCCCGCGTCAGCGGGGATTCGCATGGAGGGCCGCGCCTGAAAGGCGCTGTCACCCGCGCCCCCAGCCTAGGCCACCTCGACCACCTCACCGGCAAAGTACGCTGCCCGCTGCGCCAGCTGCTCCTGCACCAGTTGCTCCGCAAACAGGGGCGCCCGTTTCTGGACGCGCTGCTCCAGGTGGCCCTGCCGCAGCCGGGCGCGGTGCTCGCGCGTGCGGACCTTCGCCGGCCGCTCGATGGGCTGCACGCACACGCTCCAGCCACCGCCCGGCCCGCCCAACTCCAAGTAGCGGGCCCGGCAGGCCGGGGGCATGCCTGGGGCGCCGCCCCCGGCGGGCACCTCGACGCGCTCCGTGAACTGAATGCGCGCCATGCCGTCGGGCGGTTCGCGGTGGGCGGTGTAGTACCGCAGGCTGTACTCGTAGACGGCGGGCGGGTCTGTCTCCTTGACCATGCGTGACCGTGGCCGCAGGCTGGCCACCTGGGCGGCCAGCTCGGTAGGGTCCGCCTGCACGATGTGCGAGCGCCCGCCTTTGTACAGTTCGACGTGGGCGTGACCCGTGCCGGTGGCGCTCGGCGTGACGGCGCGGATCTGGCGGGCCTGGACCTGTACACGGCGGCCGTCGGTGGCGCGCAGGGTCAGCAGGTCGCGTGGGGACTTCTTGGTCTTGGACATCGGGGCACCTCCAGCGGCCCACCTCGCGGCAGGCTGGTCTTGCGTAGGCAGATCAATGGCCTTCCCCTGTGGCCGGGGCGGTGAGCCTCAGGCCCAGGGGCCTGTAGCGGGTAAGGTTCATCAGGCTCCCAGCGGCCGCCCGTGGCGGCCGTCCTTATGTGAACGCGCGAGCGCAGCGAGCACCTTCAGCACCCCGCAGCGCAGCGGAGGGGTGCCGCCGCCCCGTGAGGGGCGGCCCACCCCCACCGGCTCAGGCCGGCTGCCCTTGCGGGCGGAACTCGCCAGCCAGGGCGCGCGTGACGGTCCGGCGCTGGCACTCCATCACTTCTTCCCCGGCAGGCACATCGAAACGGGTGTAGACCAGGCTCACGGGGCCGTCGTCAGTCCACACGTCCACGTGGCCGTGATCATGCACGCGCGCCGAGGCGAGATAGCGCCCTTCAGCGGTGAGCAGCAGCGCGCCCTGACAGGTGTGGTCGGTCCACGAGAGGGACACCCCTAGCGGCACAAGAAGAACGTTGGCGTTCAAAATCGTGGCCCAGCGGTTATGGGTGTCCACGTCAAACTCAGGTTCGTCCTCAATGGGGGTGACTTGGCCGGGGGTCAGCATCACGAGGTCCAGGGTGTAGTCCTGAAACAGCATGGCGCGGTAGGTCAGGCCGCTGTGGCACTGGGTCAGGTAGGTGTACCCGGTGGGCACCTGAGCGCGCAGCACCTGGGCGCGGGCGCGCAAGTGGCGCTGGTCGGCGGTGCGCTGGCGCGCGGCACCCCATAGGCGGCGCAGGTGCTGCACGGCGGCGGGCAGCCGGTGGGCCCACTCATCGCAGTCCAGATCGTAAGCCTGCTTCTCCGCGAGTTCGGCGGCCATCGTGGTCTGGGTCAGGGCATTCAGGGCGCGCTGCTGCTTCAGGGTCAGTACGGGCATGAGGGTTCCTCCGTGTGGCCCCGCCCACAGGCGGGCAGGGCCAGTGAGATCAGGCAGCGAGGCGCTGGGTGCGGTCGGGCAGCAGGTCGTGCGCGGTGGCGTACAGGTACGCGCCGTGCTTGTTGGTCAGGACAGGCAGGGCCACCACATCGGGCCGGGTGTCCAACTCGACGCGGGCGCGCAGTTCGCTGTGCCAGGCCACGTAGGCGCTGACGGTGCCGGGGCCGTAGCCGTCCACAAAAACGCGCTGACCGATAGCGGGGGGCGTGCCCTCGCCGGTCCAGTTCGCCTCGGTGGGCATCTCGCAGAGGTCAGTGAACTCCTCATAAGGGCGGCGGGTAATGGCGGGCTGGGTGGTCATGGTTGGCGCTCCTTTCCCCTCTGTCTGGGGTAATACAAGTGTACCTCTTTTTGTGTACAGTGTCAAGAGAAACGTCCACCCACACAGCAAAACTGAG
>NZ_JAHRBL010000043.1 GCF_019693445.1 Deinococcus aquaedulcis
GCAACGACGCGGTGGCGAACACCGTAAAGGTCAAGACGGTGAAGAACAAGGTGGCCCCGCCCTTCAAGGAAGTCGAGCTCACCCTCATGTACGGCAAGGGCTTCGACCAGCTCAGCGACCTCGTGACGCTGGCCAGCGACATGGACATCATCAAGAAGGCGGGCTCGTTCTACTCGTACGGCGACGAACGCATCGGCCAGGGCAAGGAAAAGGCCATTGCCTACATCGCCGAGCGCCCCGAGATGGAAGCCGAGATCCGCACCCGCGTGCTGGGCGCCATTAAGGACGGCCGCGATCCGCTGGCCGCCGTGCCCAGCGTGGCGGAATAAGCACTCCCCAGAAGAGAAGCGCCGGGGCCAACCGGGCCCCGGCGCTTCTTCATTTTCATTGCTGGCGCGGTTGATCGCTGTTGCGGTCGCCTGAACGGCACTCTACGGCAGCTGCCAGAGCGACACGGTATCCGCTGGCGCTCTGCTCAGGCGGCGGCGCAGGTCCTCACCGCTGTAATCATCGTCCTGCTGCACCAGCGACCAGCCAGCGGGCAGGGCAAGATCCACCGTCAGCAGTTCGGTCAGGCCCGCTTCGGGCACGCAGCGTGAGGACCCACGCACGGTGACAGCCTCGGGGAGGTACACCAGCCGGTAGTCACGCACCTGAGCCGCCGCATCCGGCACCCCGTCCAGCACATTGACCTCACTGTTCAGGCGCTGAGCGTCTCCCCAGAGATGTTCGCCCACCACGCTGCCCAGGCTGGGCCACTGCGTACCCGCTGGCGCCACCAGCAGTTCGCGCAGTGGAAACACGGCGGCGTCGGGTGCATTGAACACGATCTGGCCCTCGTACTGGGCGCAGTCGGCCGGGTTCACGGGCAGCAACCACTCCTTTAGGGACACCAGTTGTCCGGCCAGCCGGTCGGGGCGGGGCAGCGGCAGGGTCAGGCGCCCGGCCGCGTCCACACTGCCGCGCGCCAGCAGCACCTGTCGGTCATCGGCTGCCGAGAGGGGAGCCAGCACGCCCACTGCACGGCCCGCCTCCGCCCAGCCCAGCACCTGCGCGCGCAAGGTGGGCTCAGCCTCCTGGCTCTGGCCCACCGCTCCCAGCACTGCAATCCAAAGCAGCCAGCGCAGCCGTTTCATGGGCTGACTGTACCAGGGCCACGACAGGAGAGGGCGCCCGGCCGCAAAGGTCCAGGCGCCCTCTCTGTGTGCGTGAGGTTACTTGCCGCCGCCGATGCCGATGCCAATGCCGGTGCCCACGCCGATGTTCACACCCACGCCGACCCCGCCCTGGGCACTGCCACTGGCGCCGCCTGCTGACCCAGACGTCTGGCCGCTGCCGCTGGCGGCGCCCTCACCCTGCACCGAAACGTTGACCGGTCCGCTGACCAGAACGCGCGTCAGAGTCTCCTGCCCGGAGGTGGTACGCACCGTCAGGCGGCCGAAGTCCAGCTGGCCCCGCGCGTCGGCGCTGGCCTGGGCGGCCAGATCAAAGGTGCTCTGCACGCCGCCTCCCGTGGTCACGACGGCGCGGGTGGCCCCGCTCAGGTCGCCCTGGGCCTGCCAGATCCCACTGGCGGTCAGGATGCCCACCACCTGGCCCTGGGCGTTCACCAGGGTCACGGTCCGGCCAGCCAGGGCAGCGGCGGCTGCGGCCCGGGCGCTGGCCTGGGCCTGGGCATCGGCGCGCACCGCTTGCGTGAGGCTGACTGCCTTGCTGCTGCTGGCCACCACCAGTGTTTCGGCGCTCACGCGGCCCTGGGCGGCCACATTGCCTGCCAGCCGGTAGGTGGCCGAGGCTCCACTGCGCAGCGTGACGCGCGCCTGGGTGGCCGCGCGGCTGGCGCCCTGGAACACAAAGGTGCCGGCGGCGTCGGCGGTGGCGACCACGCGGCCCTGGGCATCCAGCAACGCCGCGCTCGAAATCTGGGCGTCGGCCTGTGCGGCGGCACTGGCCTGGGCCCCCATCTGGGTCGCGGTGCCGGTGGTGGCGTGGGCGGCGGGGCTCAGCAGAAGGGCGGTCAGAAGCAAGAAGGCAGGCGTCTTGGTCATGGGAAGTCCTTTTTCGGCAGGTGGTGCTTGGGCCGATGTGGCGAACTATAAGAAGTGTTTCTGATAGCTTTATTATGGCTTTTTCTTTGTAGAAAAAAGGCACAAATTTATAGACACGCCGCAAAAGAGTGTCGTCCCGCCAGCCGTATTCGGCCGCGTAGGGGAAGTGGATCACAGGCGTCTCAAAAAAATCGCAAAGGGGCGGGCTTCCCCTCCCCCATTTCGCCTACGCCGCGCTGCACCTTTCGGCGGATGCCGCCTCTGACCCACGCCAGCCACACTAGAAGCACGCAAAGGGCCGGGGTTTCCGCACGGGAGACATCGACAACCCGGCTCCAAGCAAGCGCCCCCGCCCGAGTGAAGGCGGGGGCGCTTTGTTGGTGGTCGAGTGGTGGGGTCTTAGCGGCGCAGCAGCGCCCAGGCGCCGGGCAGCAGCAGGGCGGCCAGCAGCAGTTTCAGGGTGTCGCCCAGCAGGAAGGGGGTCAGGCCAGCGGTGAGCAGCGCCTGTCCTTCCAGGCCGGTGATGGCGCCCAGGACAGGCAGGCCGAACAGATAGATCACCACGTTGCCCGCCAGCATGGCCAGAGCGGTGCCCAGGAACTTGCGGTCCAGCGCGAAACGTTCCACCAGAAAGCCCACCAGCGCGGCGGCGAAGGGAAAGCCAATCAGGTAGCCGAGGCTGACGCGCAGGCCCGTACCGGCGGGGTTCAGCACGCCGCTGCCGCCACCGGCATAAATGGGCAACCCTGCGGCGCCCGCCGCCACATACAGCAGCAGCGCGGCCAGGGCCCGCTTCCAGCCCAGCGCGGCGCCCACCAGCAGCACGCCCAGCGTCTGCAGGGTCAGGGGCACCAGCTGCAGCGGAATGGACCCCTGGGCCAGAATGGCGACAAAGGCCGCGCCGCCCACGATCAGGGCGAGGTCACGGGCGCGGCTGTGGGCCGGCAGCAGGGTGCGGGACAGGGTGGGGTGCAGCACAGTCATGGAAATCTCCTTGGGGTGAGGGGCGAAAGGGAAACGGTCAGAGGGAATCGGCGCCCAGCGTGCCGATCAGCTGCACGTCGCCGGCGCTGACGGTGTGCAGGCCCCCCGGGGTCTGCACCAGCAGGCTGCCGCGCGCGTCCAGGTCAGTGGCCAGGCCCTCCAGGGGGCCAGCCGGGGTCTGCACCCGCACCGGGTGCCCCAGGGTGAGGCTGGCCGCCCGCCACGCCGAGAGCACCTCGTCGGCAGGGGCCGCCAGCCAGGTGTGCAGTTCGCGCAGCACAGCTCCCAGGACGCCCGCGCGGGTCACCTCGGGGGCAAATTCGCGCAGGTGGGCCGCGCCGTCTGGGGCCGCCGAAACATTCAGGCCAATGCCCAGCACCGCCCGCCGGGCTTCCTCGCCGCGCAGGTCGGCTTCCAGCAGAATGCCGGCCAGTTTGCGGCCATCCGGGGCCAGCAGGTCGTTGGGCCACTTCAGGCCGCCCACGCCCGCCGCGTGCCCCACCGCCACCCCGGCCGCCAGCGGCAGCAGCGCCAGTTCCGGCAGGGTCAGCGGCGCGCCTCCCGGTCCCTGGCGCAGCAGCACCGAGAACGCCAGCGTGCCGTGCGTGGTGGCCCAGGCGCGGCCCCGGCGGCCCCGGCCCTGGGTCTGGCGTTCGGCCACCACCACCGCGCCATGTGGAGCGGGCGCCTGAGGGTCGTCCGCCCAGGCCCGCACCTCGTCCTGGGTGCTGCCCACCGTCCCCAGGTAGCGCAGCTGGGCGCCGATGGGGGTGGGCCGCACCACGAACTGCGGCGCGGGCGTGTCGGGGTTCAGGGCGTAGCCGGCACGGCCAATCTGCACCGGCACCCCGGCGTCCTGCAGGCGGCGGGCCAGGGTGTTGACGGTCACGCGGCCCACCCCCAGGCGGGCGCCCAGGGCGTCGCCGGTCTGGGGCTCTTGGGTCAGCAGGGGCAGGAGACGGTCGGGCATGGCCGTTCAGGGTTTTACGCGCCTCGCTGAACGAAAGCAATGAACCGGGTGCAGAGTTGCGGGCGCGGGGCAGGAGGCAGGGCGGTTTCAGGTCTTCCCAGGGCGGCCGGAGCGGAGGTCATGGGGCGGCGCCCACGGCCGTGCACGGAGCCGGCACGTCAACCCTGCCGCCTCTGTCAGCGGCCATCCTGAAGCGATCATTGGCCCGTCAGAGTGGCTTTGGTAAACTGGGCCCATGACGATGGTGCGCCAGACCAAACAGCGCCTGGCCGTTCTGGAGGTGCTGCGTGAAGCCCGGTCGCACCCCGACGCCGCCTGGATTCATGCCCAGGTGCGCCAGCAACTGCCCAGCGTGAGCCTGGGCACCGTGTACCGCACCCTGGACGCGCTGGTGCGCGACGGCGTGGTGGTCACCCTGGAACGCGCCGGGCAGGCCACCCGCTACGACTACAAGCACGAGGGCCGCACCCACCCCCACGCGGTCTGCCGCACCTGCGGCGCCATTTTCGACCTGGACGCTGGCGACGTGCCGGCCGTGCCCGCCTCGGCCCTGCCCCCGGGGTTCCAGGTGACCGACGTGCGCCTGGAATTCATGGGCCTGTGCCCCGGCTGCCAGAGCGCCTGAGCGCGACACTGCGCAGCGCGGGACGCGCGGCCTGGGAGCGCGGCGCTACGCTGCGCCCATGAGCGCGCCGCCCCCTGCCCCGCCCAGCGAACCGCCCGCCTTTCCCACCTACCGCCTGCAGACCTTTCTGCCGGCCTTTGCGCTGGGCTGGGGGCTGGGCGCCGCCCTGACCTTCGCGGCGCGCGGGCTGGGCGACACGCTGCTGAGCGGGCCCTGCGAAGGCCGCACACTGCTGGCCCTGTTGCCCGCGCTGCTGCTGGGCCCCGGGGGGCTCGCGCTGACTGCTGCCAACTGGCGCTCACCGGTTCGGGCGGCGCTGGGGCTGGGGCTGGTGGTGGCTTCGCTGCTGCCCGCGCTGTTCGTGGGTGCGCAGGATATTGCTGGCCTGCGCCGCAGCGGCTGCGCAGGGGGCTACGTGGTGCTCTCCACCGTCAACGTGGGCCAGCCGGGCGAGAGCATCAGCGCCCTCAGCGTGCCGGCCGGAGAGACGCGGGTGCTCAGCGCGCGCATTGGCGGCTTTACGCCCACCAGTCACCCCGGCGCCTTTACGGTGGAAGGCGCCAGTCCGGTCCCCGGCGTGCGCGTGAGCGTGCCCAGCGCCCCTGTGCGGGCGGGTGAGCCCTTTACCGTGACGGTGGCGGTGGACCGCCGCACGCCCGTCAACACCTACACCGTGGGGGTCAAAACGGTCACCCAGCAGGAGGGCCGGGCGCTGGAGGCGACAGGCACCCTGGAACTGAACGTGCGGCCCGCCCTGCGCTGACAGCGGCCTGCCGTTCCGCCCAGGGGAGGAACGCACCCCCTCAACGCCACTTCATCCGCTGTCTGTCGCGGTCACTCGCTCTGCTCCGCAGCTTTGCAAGTCCACTCGCCCCACATGACCTGAAGGGTTCACCTTCAGGTCATGTGCTTTCCGTGCTGAGGGCCGGAAGCTGCCACCTCAAATGTGAGCCGCTCTGTAGTTGAAGCTGACCGGCAGGATAAATATGAAGTTGCTCACACTGACGTGTAAGGGGAGGAGCCAGACGTGGCGTTGCCGTGTGGGCACCCAGGAGGGGTTGCGATGTCCGAGCATGATCTCGACCGCCCGCTTTCCGACGACCCTGCAGACACCGAGCAGGACCTGACCGCCGCCGAGCAGCGGCGCGACTTTCTGCGCCGCGCCGGCCTGATGACCGGGGCCGCCGTGGTGGGCGGCGCACTGGGGCAGGGCGCCCTGGCCCAGCCGGTGCTGAGGGCCGCGCCTGTCCTGCTCGACAAGGCGGCCGTGCAGACGCGCCTGAATGGCCTGGGGAGCATTCAGGCGCAGTCGCAGCGCCTCGCGGAAAGCGCCATGCTGCTGCGCGGCCTGGAAATCGTGCGCACCTTCAACCCTGACGCCGCCGCCAGCTTCGATCTGAGCTTCGGCCTGCGGTGGTAGGGCAAGAACCCGCGTCGTTCATCCTCAAGGCCACGGCCCGCTGCAACCTGAATTGCCCCTACTGCTACATGTTCAACTTGCGTGACCGCTCGTTTGCCGGGCGGCCGCCGGTGATGCCCCGCGAGGTGGTGGCGGCGGCGGCCCGGCGCATTGCGGCGCAGGTGCGGCGGCTGGGGCGCACGAGGGCCAGTGTCACCTTTCACGGCGGCGAACCGCTGCTGGCCGGCCCGGCGTGGTTCCGCGACGCAGTGGCGGCCCTGCGCGGGGCCGCAACCGAGGTGGCCTTCGAATTCACGGTGCAGAGCAACGGGGTGCTGCTGACCGGGGAGTGGCTGGACCTGTTTGCCGACCTGGGGGTGGTGGTGGCCCTCAGCGTGGACGGCCTGCCCGAGGTGCACAACCGCACCCGGGTGGACCACGCCGGGCGCGGCACCTACGAAGCCACGCGGCGCGCCCTTGAGCGACTGAACGCCCACCCCGCACGCGAGCCGCTGTTCGGCGGCGTGCTGTGCGTCATTGACCCGTCGGTGTCGGGGGCGGCCACCTACCACCACCTGCGCGCGCTGGGCGTGGACCGCATGGATTTCCTGCTGCCACTGGACCACAACTGGGACGCCCCGCCGCCCCGGCCCGGCGCGTACGCCGAGTACCTGCTGCCCATTTTCGACGCGTGGTGGGCCGAGAACAACCCGCAGGTGCTGGTGCGCATGCTGTTTGACATCATGAAGCTGCTGCTGGGCGCCCGCCAGCACATTGACTCGCTGGGGGGCGCGCCGGTGAACATCGCGGTGGTGGAAACCGACGGCAGCCTGGAACCGCTTGACGCCCTGCGCGCCTGCCGCGACGGCCTGACCCTGACGGGCCTGAACGTGCTGCGCCACGACCTGTGGGCACTGCAGGACACGCCGATGTACCAGGCGGCCGTGGCCGGGCAACAGGGGCTGGACGCGATCATGTGCGGCGGCTGCGCGCTGCGCGAGGTCTGCGGCGGCGGCTACCTGCCCAACCGTTACAGCGCGGCCAGCGGCTTTGCCAACCCCAGCGTGTACTGCCTGGACCTGCAGCGCGTCATCCTGCATGTGGCGCAGCACATTGACCGGGCGCTGCCGCCTGCCCCCGCCGCTGGGGCGCCCCCCGTGGCCTGGGCTTAGCGGCGGCCGGGACCCGCGCCCACGCCCCCGTCTGATACGCTCGGACCGTGAACGTCGCGGAACTGTCCAGTATCGCCCTCCAGACGTTCCTGACCATGCTGGTCGTGATGGACCCGGTGGGCCTAGCCCCTCTTTTTATCGGGCTGGCGGGCAATCGCCCCAGCTTCGAGCGGCGCCGGGTGGCCCTGAAGGCCTGCGTGGTGGCGGGCATCATCATTCTGGCCTTTGGGTTGTTTGGGCGGGCGCTGCTGGAACACCTGGGCATCAGCCTCAGTTCCTTTCGCATTGCCGGGGGCGTGCTGCTGTTTCTCATCGCCCTGGACATGGTCTTTGCGCGCCCCAGCGGCAGCAAGGAAACCGCCGAGGAAGAGCAGGAAGCCCACGAACGCCAGGACATCAGCGTGTTTCCGCTGGCGATTCCGCTGATTGCCGGCCCCGGCACGCTGGCCAGCATCATGATTCTGGCTGCCGATGCCCACGGCTCGCCGCTGCTGCTCTCGGCGGTGTTTCTGGTCACCGCCGGCGTGCTGCTGCTGTGTTACCTCGCCTTGCGCCTTTCCGGGCAGATTGCCCGCGTGATCGGCCTGACCGGCGTGCATGTGGTCACGCGCGTGCTGGGCGTGCTGCTGGGCGCTCTGGCGGTGCAGTACGTGGCCGACGGCACCCTGGAACTGCTGCGCGGCGGCCTGAAAACCGGCAGTGTGCTGCCCGGCCTGGGCTAGGCCAGAGCGCTAGGCCATTGCCCCCACCCCCCATAAGAGCCAACTAAGCGTCTGTGCGCAACATTTGCCTGAAGAGCCCGCTTTAGAATGCCGGGCATGATCTCCAGAAAGGACGTGCAGCCCGAGCCCCGCCGACCCACCGTAGCGGCTGACCTGAACGCGCCCCGCGTGCTGGTTCTGAACGCGTCCTACGAACCGCTGCACGTCACGAGTGCCAAGCGGGCCATCACGCTGGTGCAGTACGGCGTGGCGGAAATTCTGGAGAACAGCGCCGACGTGGTGCGCTCGCCCAGCACGGTCATGCCGGTGCCCAGCGTGATTCGCCTGCGCCGCTACGTGCGCCGCCCCCGCGTGCATCCCGTGCCGTTTAACCGGCGCAACGTGCTGCGGCGCGACACCTTTACCTGCCAGTACTGCGGCGCCGCCGAGGAACTCACCCTGGACCACGTGCTGCCCCGCTCGCGCGGCGGGCGCCACACCTGGGACAACGTGGTGACCGCCTGCCGCACCTGCAACCAGCGCAAGGGCAACCGCACCCCCGAAGAGGCCGCCATGCCCCTGCGCACCCGCCCCCGGGCGCCCAGCTTTGGGGTGTACGCCCACGGGCAGTTTGCCCACTGGCAGCCGCAGTGGAGCCGGTATCTGGGGGGGTAAGAAGGCACGGGCTATGGGCCATGAGCCATGGGGCAACTCCAGGTCCTGTGGCTCTTTTTTTGGGTCTAGATTTTCAGTAGCCGACAACTTAGGTTTCTGACTGTCCTGGCGCTGAAAAAGGTCGTGTAAGGAGTCTGAAGAACGTGACCAGCTCACTGGTCTGCCAGCGCAGGGCATTCTGAAAGCGCTCACA
>NZ_JAHRBL010000044.1 GCF_019693445.1 Deinococcus aquaedulcis
TGCACGGTGGAGTGCCGTTTTGGTGGCCGTGTCGAGAAACAGAGCGAGCGCAGCCCCGAGGCTGCGCTGCTGGTAGCAGGTGGTGGGGATGGCCAGAAATGCATCTGCCAGAATGCGAACGATGCGAACGCGCTCCCCCGGAATCTGTGACGTAGACACTCCCAGAGTCTCCCGGCTGGGAGCGCTCTCCTGCTGTTATGCAGGTGCAACTCCTGAGTTGGTGGCTTCGCTGGACCTGTTGTGCGGGTTTTATAGACACATGCATGTTCGCCTCAACACGTGTGCCGAAAAGCCGTGGGCAGTGGTCAGAGGTACCCGTAGTTAATAAAAAATTCTGTGCCATAAAGCGTGCGCCCTAAGGTGAGGCATTCAAATTTCTGGGCAGCTGAGTGGGACAAAAATTCGAAGTCGATTTTCAGTGGTACCTATCGCGAATAGGGAAGTCCAGTGACATAAAATATGGGTCGAGAATGGAAGCGCCTCGATTTTCAAGCGAGTGGTTGGGCCACAAAATGCGCAGCGATCTTTACGATGCGAAGGGTCGCCAGACCATCGCGCTACCACGGGACATGACCTACTGTCAGGGCTTCACGTGACTGCTGTTCCAACTCAGTGCCAGGCATTACTCCAACGTCCTGAGGTGCTCACTTATGGGAACGCGCGCGGCAGTCTCGGTTCTCTCAGAACGCTCGTTCTATACGTCCACGGGCCAGCAGGCGCGATGCAGTGAACGACGAGCCTGTCCAGGATCATTGCGGCCAGTCGAAACCGAAGTGACGTCTGAAGCGACGGAGGAGCCAATGAGATCAGGTCTACAGCATCTGTATGGGTTGCGCCGAGCGAGTGAACCCGATGAGGTCCAGGCCACAGCGCGATACGGATGAACGGAGACACTGGGCCAAGCGACGCACCTGCAGTCATTGCCCTGCGCTACCTCCATCAACTGCGTGCTGGGGTCCAGCACATAACCTGACCGTTCCACTCACGGCATCCCTGTGACCGTAAGGCAAGAAGCCATCACGGGCATGCCCGTGGTGACGTTGACCCTACTCGCATCTGTCGTTCGGCTCAATTAGCTAAATGGAGAGGGCTGAACTCCATTCGGTACCAGGCATTGACCTGTGTTTATTTTTCTGGCGTCGACGTCTGGTCAGGGGCAGGGCGCGTCCACCCTCTACCTCGTTGGTACGTCATTTCGTGCCGCTTTAGAATCCGGCCGATCGTTCGGTACGAGATTTCCACACCCGTCTCTATGGTCAGGCGACGCGCGTGCTCGCGGAGTGAGGCGACAGGATCAGCGTCGAACTGGGCCAATACCTGCAGCTCAAGCTCAGGTGCCAATTTACGTGGCCGGCCTGTTGGCTGGCCGACGAAATACAATGTGCCCGCTGCATCCTGTTGCACGTAACGCCGCACAGTGTTACGGTGCACGCCCCAATACCGCGCCACCTGGTGGATCGGCATGCCCTTCTGCACATCTTCGACCACCGTTCCTCGCAACCAGCGTGAATAGGTCCGGCCATCCTCGAAATCGCGCACACCGTATTTTGTCGTATCGCTTCTGCCGTTTCAATAAGGGGGCCTATCATCCCATCGACAGGAGGACGGGTCGCACCAGAGAAAGGGTAAGCGGCCCACTGGGTTGTCCCCGCTCAGCACCGGTCATGCAGATGCGCGGTCAATTTCCTCTGATCATGCGTAGCACTGTGGGGCGTTGTAGTAACTAGGGCACCAGCCAGTGACAGTCCAGCAGGTTGTCCCTGGCTTGCCACCGTCCCTGTGCGGTCAGTCAGTCATTGCCCACGTGGATGCTCATGTTGCAGGGCGATTTCCTCCCTTGGCAGGTCCACTGATCTGCGCTTTGATGTGGAGCGGTAGGGCGTTCTGGTCCAACGTTCGACCGACCAATTACGCTGATCGGCAGGATCAGCACCCGAGCCTTGTTCGCATTGGGTCTACCCGAATCCCACATACTTCGTGGTGCCTGGACGAGCGGACCTGAGTGTGAGGCCAGCCATCGTGGCGTGATTAGGTCGCCTCGTGCCCAATGAACACACCTGACTCATGTGAGACGCAGGGGTCAGCGAAGGGTGATGACAGTCACCGCGCGGCCACAAGAACCACCTGATCCTCCCCGCAAGTCCACTGTCATTTGAGAGGGTCAACGCGTGCCTCGCCCCCTCACCACTGTTGCTTCACGAGGAAGAACGTGGCCGCTCGGTATTACGGAAGGTGCACCCGGAGGCTGAAGCGCCAAGCGCCCGCGAACTCTGCACTCAACAGACACGACAGGCGGTAGGCGCCCCAGGCTATGGTGTGCGGCTTCGGCGTGGCGACTTCACACCTGTCATTGAGATCAAACAGTCCCCCTGCGGTGGGTGCTTTCCCCGTGAGAGTCCGGATGAGGAGCGTCGCCATCTGGGTGCCGTAGCTACCCGGATACAGCACGGTGTCCTGTGCACCGGCGACCCACTGCGCCGAGATGATCCGGTCGTTCTGCCTCAACACGCTGACCACCTGAGGCGGCGCGTACGGTTCTCTACCGCGTTCACCGTTGATGACATAGCGCCATTCGCTGAGGCCAGCGCCAAGTGCGTCTTTCCCCACCAGGCGACAGGCGTAGACCTTGCAGAAAGAGGACTCGACAAAGGAAGCCTTTGTGCCCAACAGCGGCGTTGCTCCTGCCCAACCACACGCCAGGAGGAGGCTCAAGACCAGGGATCTCATGGCTGAAGCGTAGAGCGGATGAGGCGGAGTGACCGCCTCAGTTGCCCAAAGCGGAGTGAGCGCAGTGGCGCCATCTACCTGTTTGGCACTGCGAACTTGGTGGCGAGCGGCTGAACGAATGCGTTAGCCGCATACAGGACCCACCGAACAAACGACCTGCTGACCGTCGTCACAATGACTTCAGCTGATGGCTGAGACGGCTATCGAGACACAGCGGTGACTGCTTTTCAACCTGCCCCATCACCTGTGCCAGCGATAGGCTTGCCCCCAGAATCGGAGGACCCACTCAGCAGCGCACAGTGTTTTTGCAGGCCAGTCAATGCGCGGTGCTTACTGGAATGCACCTTTGATCCCTCATCACAGGGCGCCCTTAGAACCGATCAGCGTAGATGGTGAGTTCGCGGACGTGGTCCCCAGAGGTCTCGCCCTCAGCCGGACGTTCAACAGAGGCAATAATTGCGCAGACATACCCCCGTACGGTCTTACTCAAATGGCGCTGATCGAACTCTGGCAGGTGGGTCTCGACGGGCAATTCTTCCCAGGGCCCCAAGACCTGTGCCAGGGCCAACGCTGACGGACCCTGCTCAGGGCGGAAGCGCAGACTGAACTGAATGGGGTCTGCCTTCGAGCGGGGAATGGAGACCCGAACCGATTCGTACTGGGGGGGCGGCGACTCAATCAGCAACCACTCACCCCGGTTGAGTGGATCGTTCACTGCAGGTCCCAGTCTGCTGGCCAGCTCGGCCGCAGTGGGTTGCTGGGCCAGGACTGCGCACACCTGGTCCAGTGTTGTTCCCAGGTGTTCGAGCCTTAAATCCAGTGTGGTGTTCACAGGTTGTCCTCCTGAAGGACAGGCGGTGAGGAGACCTGCCGTCAGGCCCAGCACGAGGTGCAGTCGGCGAGTCACGGCTTCTCCAGATGGCGAAGGTAATACGTATTGACAGCACCCTCGACGTCCCAGGCGTCGCGTTCGCCAGGAAGCGCACGATATTTCTCGTAGTACACGTCGTGTTGCTGCCTCTGCGTTTCCAGTTTGGCGGTCACGGCCTTGATCTCTGCCTGAAGTGCGTTCAGGGTGACGGTGACCTCATTCCTTTGGGTTGCCGTGAGGTTGGTCTTCAGCTTCTGCTGCAGGGTTACGCGGCGAGCTTGCAAGGCTGCAAGCGTCTCTTTGCTTTTGGCCACCTCAAGTGCAAGCTTGTCCTTGGTGTTCAGGTCAGCGGCGCGCTGCGCCGCGAAGGCGCCGTATCTGGACTGATACCACTCGTTGGCCACAATGCCTTCCGGACTGGCTGGCCGGATGGGTTTGGCGGCGGCACTCCTGACCAAGGGCCTGTAGATCTTCGTGTGTTGATACGCGGCGTCGACCGTCATGCCGCTGCCGCACAGGAGCCGAGCCACCGAGAAGGTTTGCTCTGCATGTCTCGCTTCATGGTAAAGCGTTTGACAGAGCTCACGCAGCTCGCTCTGAGGCAGGTCGGGTTGCCGGAGCAAGGAGGAATTGACCACAATGGCATGGGTTCGGGGGACGTAATACCCATAACTGTTCTCGTCCATCTTGAGCAGGTCAAAGCGGGGCATCAGGATGCCAGCGGCTTTAAGCTCGTGTGCCAGCAGCGTTGCAAGAAGCTTGCGCCGGCCGTCATACCCGCCCACATGATCCCATTTGGCAATGGTTTCTTCAGTTGAGATTGCGAAAGCGGCCACTTGAGCAGGCCTGGCCAGGCCTGTGGGAAAGAGACGCGACACCTGTTCGGGTGTCAGTACGCCTGTAGGCAGATACCCGGCAACAAGCGTGTCGCCCACTTCAATGAAGCGTCCGGCCGCTTCCGCAAGGTCGAACGTGATCTGCCAGTCCGCGACCTTCTGAAGAAAGCTGTTGGTGACCTTCCCTGTGGGCGGCTCCCCCAGTTTGGCCTGAAGTTGACGCAGGACAGCGGGCGTATACTGCGCGGCATTAGCCGCGTACCAGGCCCTGGCCTTCTGAAGCTGTGCGCTGTCCAGTTCACGTCGTGGGCTGCCATCCGTATCCTTCA
This sequence comes from Deinococcus aquaedulcis, assembly GCF_019693445.1. Classification (NCBI taxonomy): domain Bacteria; kingdom Thermotogati; phylum Deinococcota; class Deinococci; order Deinococcales; family Deinococcaceae; genus Deinococcus; species Deinococcus aquaedulcis. The sequence continues at coordinate 4,764 of NZ_JAHRBL010000044.1, forward strand.
CAAATCCTGGCGACTGCGTGGTGGGTACCAGAGGTTTGGCTCTTGCCGCCTGCAGGGCAGGTGCTTGAGCTGACGGCTCTGACGAAGCGCGCACTGGAGATGGGCTTGCCGTGCGGGATAGAAGCTGTTCAACAGGCAAAAGTGACCCCTTAAACGTCGAAGCGCAAAAGTCAGACTGCAGTGTATAGAGGGCCGCTTGATCGCGGGCGAAGATTTCAGCGTCCGTGTAAGTCGTCTTCGCTCTGGTGCGCCCACCGCCTGTCATCGCCCACAACACAAAACGAAAATGGCCCACTTGTCGTCGCACGCTGAACGTGAGCCCAGTACACTTCACCCGATGAACCGCAGGGAAGTGCAGGCCAAGCCGCATGGATTCACCCCCTGGGTCGAGAACGTCGTGGGTGTGCTTCTGCTCCCAATGATGCTGTTGGTGTACCTCTCGCCGATCATCTTCGTGGTCGGTGGCATCATTTGGTTCGGCGTGGTGTTCGGTGAAGACGGCACCCGCATCCAGCGCCGGATCGAGCAGGCCTTTGTTGCGCAGGACCAACCGGCCTTTGAAGTCCTACCCATGGTCCGGCAGCGTGAGGTGGTCCAGCAACTGGTCACGGTCGTCGATCTGGCCTCAAAGACCAATTCCGCAACCGTAACAAGCTGCCGACCGGAGCGTGTGCCTCTTGCAGTCGCCACCTCCCGTCAGCTCCGGGTGGCGCAGACGCTTGTACCGGACGGAATGCGGTCTGTTCGTGATCAGCTGGCGCTGCTCGCGCTTGAGGTGAGGTCGGCCGTTACCGAGTGCCGCGTGAGCCGCAGCCGCTACAGTCATGGGAATGACTCTGGATTCGGCAACAGTGTCTGGACACTGAGACGCCAGGTCGGCCATATGCAGGCCCTCCTCCCTTCCAGCTCCCCAGAACCCTGATTGATCCCTGGCTCCTGCGACCTGACCACAATCAAGAACGCTGTCCCTGACGTCTCCATTTTCGTAACGTCTTTGAGGAGAGAGCTGCAGTGGCCTGCTCATCCTCCGCACACTTGAGTGATCCCATCTGTAGGTTGCCTACAGCGCAAAACGCACGGAGGGACTATTGAGAGTGGCGTAAATATGAGTTGACAAGATTGACGCTCTCCCTATGCGACTGGGTTGCCCAGCGACCATACATGCCCCCAACCAATGTGGATTTACGTCGTTATCAGTCAGAATCGGCGTTCGTAGGAGACCTGGACTGGGGCTCCCTTTCCCCCCAGCCCAAGTTGCTCCTTCGTGTCCATTGCGAGGCAGCCCTCTGCGGACCGACACCCCCTATGGACCTAAAACATTCTTGCTCATTCTGTTGTAGACTAAGTGGGTACTCGAAGTTGAGCTTCACCTAAGGAGAGCGATGAGCAAGGACAACACCAAAGAATTCGGAGTTCCCAGCGACGCCAAAGAGCGGGCGAAAGCGATCGAAACGGCGATGAGCCAGATCGAGAAGGCGTTTGGCAAGGGCTCGATCATGAAGCTGGGCGCCGAGAGCAAGCTCGACGTCCAGGCCGTCTCCACCGGCAGCC
>NZ_JAHRBL010000045.1 GCF_019693445.1 Deinococcus aquaedulcis
AACTTGGAAGATACAGGTCTGACGCGCGCCGAACGAGGGTCTTCGCTCCTGACGGTCGTCAGCGTCGCCTTCATCTGGGCGTGCGTGACGGGCGAGGGCGTGGCACGTCGAACGGCGACCAAAGTAAAGAAACACGGACACCGTGCGGTGTCCGTGTTTCGACTCGGGCTTGATCATCTCCAGGATCTTCTGCTGCATCCGTCCGGCGCATCCTGGCGCACCTTGAGCACACTCATGCCCCGTTTTGAAGGGTAGTCAGGGCAAAATCCCCGCTAGCCTCTGTCCCCACCTGAAGCTCTGCTTGCGGCGCCGCGTGCCTTCGCGGCGTACATGGCCTGATCGGCCTCGTGCAGCAGGGCTTCGGCGTTCAGGCGCCCCTGCCCCCAGCCCACGCCAATGCTGGCCCCTACCGTGACCCCCTGAATGGGCGCGCGCCCCAACTCCTGCACAAAGCGCGCGGCCATCTGCGCGGCGCCGGCACCGTCGGTCTGGGGCAGGATGACCGCGAATTCGTCGCCGCCCCAGCGGAACACCGTGTCCGAGGCGCGCACGCTGCGCCGCAGGATGTCGGCCACGGCCACCAGCGCGGCGTCGCCGGCCGCGTGGCCCAGGGTGTCGTTAATGGCTTTGAAGTTCGTGAGGTCGGCAATCAGCAGCGCCAGCGGCTGCCCGTGCCGCTCGGCCGCCGCGAGGTGCTGGGCCAGCACATCGTTGAAATGGCGGCGGTTGTACAGCCCGGTCAGCACGTCGGTGCGGGCGGAGCGCTCCACCAGTTCCCGCTGCCGACTGCCATGCATCAGCACCGCCGCCTGCACGCAGAACGACTGCATGGCTTCTACAGAATCCGCCGCAAAGGCAAATTCGCTGGAGAACGAATCCAGATTCATCAGCGCGTACACGTCGCCGCCGTACAGAATGGGCACGGTGATGGTGGCGCGGATGTGGTCCATAGAGGGCAGCAGGCTGGTGTAGGTCAGGCCGCCCATCAGGTAATCGGTGCGGTGCACCGGGGCGGCGGCCTGGGTCATGACGCGGGGAATACCCTCGTCCCATTGGGCATGGCCCGCGCCGTACCACACGTCGCGGGTGTCCTCGACACTGAACGACACGTCCTCCAGTTCGTTCCAGTCGTGGTTCACCAGGGCCGCGTAGTAAAAGCGGTCCTCGCGGCGCAGCAGCAGCGAACCGCCCTCGGCGCCGGGCACCAGGGCCACAGCCTCTTCCAGCAGCGGCTGATACAACTCATCGGGGGGGCGGCTGGTGAGCTTGCGCTGCAGGTCCAGCAGGCTTTGCAGGCGCCCGCGCAGTTCCACCTGTTCCAGTTCCAGACCCAGCAGAGCGCCCACCGCTTCCACATGCGCCAGCGCCTCGCCGCCCAGGGTGGCCTGCCCGGGGAGCCACGCCGCCAGCCGGGGAAAGGCGCGCCCCTGCACCGGCACCAGCAGCCCGCCGGGCCGACGCACCACCTCGCCCCGGGCAAAGGTCTGCCACTCGGCCGCCGACAGGGGCGCAGGCAGGATTAGGCCCGCAGGTGCGCTGCGGCGGGTGAACACGCCGCCCTGTAGGCCCAGCAGGGCGGCTTCGGGCAGCGAGAGATCGCGCCGCAGGGCACCCAGCATCAGCTCGCACAGGTCATCGGCGCCGCGTACCGCCCGCGCGGCGCGCAGCAGCGCGGCCCAGTGTTCTGGCTGTTGTGCGACTCGTCCCATGCGGCTCCTGAATTCGACGTGGGGTCAGTTTGCCGCAGGGGCCCTCACAGAACTCTTGTGCCGGGTGGATGAATGGCCAGGGCCGGGGGCAGTCCGGTTTGCTTGCAGCGGAAGGAGGGGGCCTTTGAAGTGCTCCCAGAACGCCACCAAAGTCCGTGCCTGCGAAGGTCAGCGGCGCGGGGTGCCACTGGCTCCGGGGTGAACCGGGCCGCTGCCTTCAGGCCTGATCCAGCCAGTTGAGCAGCGCTGCCTTGGGCTGGGCGCCCACCATGCGGCCAGCCAGACGGCCCTGGCGGTACAGCAGCAGGGTGGGAATGCCCTGCACCCCCAGCGCCGAGGCGTGGCGGCCATGCTCGTCCACATTCACCTTGACCACCCGCACCCGGCCGGCCCGTTCGCGGGCGATCTCTTCCAGCACCGGGCCCACCACCCGGCAGGGCCCGCACCAGGGCGCCCAGAAATCCACGATCACGGGTACGCCCGCCTGAATATCGGTGTCCAGCGAGTCGTCGGTGCCGTCGTGCAGCCAGGGCAGGGCCGCGCCGCAGCGGGCGCAGACCGGCACCTGGCCCTGGGGAACGGCGCTGACGCGGTTGCGCGCGCCGCACTGGAGGCAGGTCAGGGGCGTCATGCGCTTCAGTGTGCCAGCCCGGGGAGAGGGGCGCCCTTGGCGCTTTCTTGAGCTGCCCACGGGCGGGCAAGCGGACCGGGAGGAGGGGGCACTCTAGGCACCTGATCGCCCCGCACCTCAACAAGCCAGGAGGCAGGCCGGGCCCCGGGCGCCGCCAGCGTTCATACAGCCACTCACTCTGTAGACAGAGCCCGTCACCTCCTGCGGCGCGGGCTCTGACGTCCAGCCAACACTTGCTTAGTGGGCCGCTTTGCCCTTCCCAGGGCGCAGGTGCAGCACCGCCACGATCAGGCCGCCCAGCGCCAGCCCCACGATGCCAGAGCCGATGGTTTCCACCAGCCACTCCACGAAGCCTTCGGCAAACGGCACCGCGTGCCCGGCTGCCACGGCCAGATCATGGATAAAGTGCTCGGGGCCACCCAGGCCAAACTTCTCCAGGCCGTCCACCACGATGTGTCCGCCGACCCACAGCATCGCCGCCGTGCCAATCACCGACAGCGCACCCAGCACGATGGGCATGCCCTTGACCAGCCCGCGCCCCAGGGCCTTGGCCGCCCCCGAACCGCTCTGAGCCAGCCGCAGGCCAAAATCGTCCATTTTCACGATCAGGCCCACCACGCCGTACACCAGCGCCGTGATCACCAGCGCCACCACCAGCAGAATAATGGCGCGCAGGGCAAAGGGCTCGTTCGCCACCTCGGCCAGCGCAATCGCCATGATTTCCGCCGACAGAATGAAGTCGGTGCGGATGGCGCCGGCCACCATCTGCTTCTCGTGGTCCTCACTGCTCAGCTTGGCCTCGGATTCGGCGGCGCTTTCGTGGTGGCCGCCAAAGGCTTCGAGCACCTTCTCGGCGCCTTCAAAGCACAGGTAGGCCCCGCCCAGCATCAGGATGGGGGTAATGGCCCAGGGCAGAAACTGGCTGAGCAGCAGCGCCACTGGCAGGATAAACAGCACCTTGTTGCGCAGCGAGCCGCGCGCAATGCGCCAGATGATCGGCAGCTCGCGCTCGGGCCGGAAGCCGGTGACGTAGCGGGGGGTCACGGCGGTATCGTCCACGACCACGCCAATCGCCTTGCTGCCGGCTTTGGCCGCCGCCGCGCCGATGTCGTCAATGGACGCCGCTGCCAGCCGGGCAATGGCCGCCACATCGTCCAGCAGCGCCACCAGACCGCCGCTCACTTTTGGCCTCCAGGGGTGCAGGGGGCCAGAAACAGAACAGAAAGAACACGCATCGCTGCCCAGCCTAAAGCATGACCCGGGACGTTGCGCGCCCAAGAGGGCCAGCAGGCTTAAACATTCCTGAGAACACGGCGGGCGACTAGGGTCTGTCTGGGTGAAGGTTCAGAGCCAGAGCAGGATACAAGCGACGTGGACACCGGCTAAAAACTGGTATCCACGCTTCTCGTATCGGGTGGCAATCGCCCGAAAATCTTTGAG
>NZ_JAHRBL010000046.1 GCF_019693445.1 Deinococcus aquaedulcis
TTTTGGTGGCTGCACACCTTCAAAACACCGCCTTTTCGCGTTCCCGTCGAGTCCCTTGACATGCTGGAGGGAGATGTGTTGTCTGGGACGGCAATTATGCGAAGTTGTCGGCTACTGAGGTCTAGATTTTGGTGGCATTCCATCCTCACGGTCCAGACCTCATGGCACATGGCTCAAAGCTCATGGCCCCCGCCCCTCCCCCCTCTACACTGCGGCCATGAACCGCGAGCAGGCTTACGCCCTGATGGTCCAGCACACGCCGTCCCTGTCGCTGCAGCGGCACATGCTGAATGTGGAAGCGGCCATGCGCGCCTACGCCCGCCACTGGGGCGAGGATGAGGAACGGTACGCCGTGACCGGCCTGCTGCACGACTTTGACTACGAAGCCCATCCGGACGAGCACCCGGTCTGGGGCGTGACCTACCTGCGCGAGCACACCGACACCCCGCCCGAGGTGCTGGACGCCATCATGGGCCACGCGGCGTATACCGGCACGCCCCGGGACACCCGGCTGGCCAAAACCCTCTTTGCTGTGGACGAGCTCACTGGGCTGGTGCAGGCCGCCGCCCTGATCCGCCCGGATAAGGACGTGCGCGGCGTGGAACTGTCCAGCCTGAAAAAGCGCTTTAAAAACCGCGCCTTTGCCGCTGGGGTCAACCGCGAGGAGGTGGAACAGGGCGCCCAGGAGCTGGGCGTGCCGCTGGACGAGCACATGGCACGGGTGCTGCGCGCGCTGCAGGACCTGAGCCCAGAAGCGGCCAAGTCATAAGAACTGCTGAGCATGGCATCAAGATCAGCTTTGGGCGCCGTTGCGTAACAGCACTCACAATGCAGGGGTCAAAAGGCCCAACCACCGCTGGACCTGCCGGTTGTGGCCCCCTCAAGGAGATGCCTATGAACAAGACCCTGCTGACGCTGGCCCTGCTGTTTGCCGCCCCTACCGCCCTGGCCGCCGCGCCCCAGCCCACCCTGATTCAGGTGCAGGACACCAGCACCGACTCCACCGACGGCGCCGCCGAGCAGGCTGGCGAAGCCGTGGACAACGCCGCCGCCGCGACTGGTGACGCTGTGGAAGACGCCGCCCAGGCCACCGGCGAAGCCGTGAACGACGCGGCCCAGGCGACGGGCGAGGCCGTGAATGACGCCGCCCAGGCCACGGGCGAAGCGGTGAACAACGCGGGTGAAGCCGTGAACAACGCCGTGGACCCCAACGGCGACGGCGTGGTGGACAGCAACAACGACGGCGTGGCCGATACCCGCCAGTTCCCCTGGGGGCTGCTGGGCCTGCTGGGTCTGGCGGGCCTGCTGGGCCGCAACCGCCACCACACCACCACCACGACCTACACCACCGGTACCACCACCGGCCACACCACCGACCGCCGCTAAGCCTCCAGCAGCAGGGACCCCGGCACGCGCTGGGGTCCCCACTTTTTCTGCTGTTTAGCCCTTGGTGAGAATCCGCACGCTGAGAATCTGGTCAGCCACAGCGCCTTCAACTGGCGTCTCCTGGCCGGTGCTGGTGTCACTGGTGCGCGTCAGCTTGGGCAGCACGTCGTCGCCCGTGACCACCTTGCCAAAGATGGTGTGCTTGCCGTTCAGGCCCTCGGTGGGCCCAAAGGTGATGAAAAACTGGCTGCCGTTGGTGGCAGGGCCGCTGTTGGCCATGGCCAGAATGCCGGCAGCGTCGAAGGTGAGGCGGGTGCGGAATTCGTCGGCGAACTGGTAGCCGGGGCCGCCCGTACCCCACTCGGCCTTCTTGGCCTCGTCCACGCTCTTGGGGTCGCCGGACTGCGCCATAAAGCCATCAATGACGCGGTGAAAGCGAATGCCGTCGAAGTAGTGGTTGCGCGCCAGAAACACGAAGTTGTTGACCGTCACCGGGGTTTCCTGCTCGTACAGGTCAGCCAGAATCTGGCCCCGGTTGGTGTCGATCAGGGCGTAGTAGTCCTTGCCGTCTTCCAGGCTCAGGGCGGGCTCGGCCTTGAATTCGCGCACGGGCGTCTTGCTCAGCTCGGGCACAGCGGTGTAGCCGGCCGGCACCGGGCCGGGGGTGGTGACAGCCTGGGCAGCAGGCTTGGTCGTCTCGTCGCTCTTGTCGGTCTTCTCTGTGGTTTCGGCCGCCGGGTCCGTCTTGGTTTCGGTGGTGGTCTCGGTCGTGGTCTCGGCCTTTTCCTTGGGCTGGCAGGCGGTCAGGGCAAGCAGGGCAGTCAGGATCAGCGCAGCGTGTTTCATGGTCTGCCCCCAGTGTAGCGGCCCCCAGGGCCGGGCCGGCGTCCACCTGAAGATGCAGGCGGGGCCCCATGCTCTAGACTGCGCAGTTGATGATCGTAACCATTGACGGCGTGGCCGCCAGCGGCAAATCCAGCGTGTCGGCGGGCGTGGCCCAGGCGCTGGGGGTGCCTTATGTGAGCAGCGGCCTGCTGTACCGCGCCGTGACCCTGCTGGGCCTGGAAGCTGGGGCCGCGCTGCATGAGCCGGCTGCGCTCCTGGATTGTCTGCAGGCCAACCCGCCCCGCCTGGAGGCGCTGGCCAGCGGCAACCGCGTGTGGCTGGGCCAACGCGACCTGACCCCGGACCTGCACTCCACCCGCGTGGACCGGGGCGTGAGCGTGGTGGCTGCCCTGCCCGAGGTGCGCGCCTGGGTCGACGCCCAGCTGCGCACCCTGCCCGCCCCCCTGGTCGCCGAGGGCCGGGATATGGGCACCAACGTCTTTCCGCACGCCCAGGCCAAGTTCTACCTGACCGCCAGCCCCCGCGTGCGTGCCCAACGCCGCGCCTATGAACGCCCCGAGGACGTGGCCGCCATTGAAGCGGCCCTGACCGAACGTGACCGCCTCGACACGGTTCAGAGTGCCCCGGCGGCAGACGCCCATGTGATTGATACCAGCGAGCTGAGCCTGCAGGGCGTGATTGATGCAGTGCTAGCGCGGCTGCCGGCGAGATAAAGCCTCAGCTGCAGCCCCTGTGAAGGCAAGGACCTCGTTCCGCCCAGTGCAACGGTTCGGCAGAGGGCAGAAACGGCGCCACTCCCATCGCAAGGCCCTATGGTTGCTTCTCGCTATGCGGTTCAGCGGTCCCAGGCCGCTTAGCTGATCTCAGATCAACGGCGATTTCCTTAAGAGCTGTATCAGGCGCGAGGAGGAAAGGATGACCTACCTGGGCGTAAGCGCGCATCGCATATGAGTCTCCATTTCATCCCATCCAGTTTCTGGTCAGCAATTCAGAACCACTGGTGTAGCACTTAGGTAAGCCTCAGGAGTTGCACCTTGTATAGCGGAGTGAATAGCCGTGCTGGTGGAGAAATTCCTCGTTCTTGAGGAAGGTTCGGAGCAGGCGGTTCAAATACACGCTCGGCATCACCGTCATCAGGG
>NZ_JAHRBL010000050.1 GCF_019693445.1 Deinococcus aquaedulcis
TCTTTCTGGTCTTTCAGCAGACACCCCTTACTCAGAATTCCACCACAGGTTCCAGGAACTTGGTCTGGAGAAGGGTTGGGGTGACTGTGCCAAGCGTTCCCAGGAGACCATTCACCTCCTTTTGGACCTTCTTGAGGCCCCTGATCCGTCCACCCTCGAGAAGTTCCTTGGAACAATCCCAATGGTGTTCAATGTTGTCATTATGTCCCCACACGGTTACTTCGCGCAAGCCAATGTCTTGGGTTACCCTGACACTGGAGGGCAGGTTGTCTACATTTTGGACCAAGTCCGTGCTATGGAGAATGAGATGCTTCTGAGGATCAAGCAGCAAGGTCTCAACATTACACCACGCATCCTTATTGTCACCAGGTTGCTCCCTGATGCAACTGGCACCACCTGCGGTCAGCGTCTTGAGAAGGTCCTTGGCACCGAGCACACCCACATCCTACGTGTGCCTTTCAGAACTGAAAATGGAATTGTTCGCAAGTGGATCTCACGTTTTGAAGTCTGGCCGTACCTGGAAACATTCACTGATGATGTCGCGCACGAAATTGCTGGAGAGCTCCAGGCCAATCCTGACTTGATCATCGGAAACTACAGTGACGGAAACCTTGTTGCATGCTTGCTTGCACACAAGATGGGTGTTACCCATTGTACCATTGCCCATGCGCTTGAGAAAACCAAGTATCCCAACTCTGACCTCTACTGGAAGAAGTTTGAGGATCACTACCACTTCTCATGCCAGTTCACAACTGACTTGATTGCGATGAACCACGCTGACTTCATCATCACCAGTACCTTCCAAGAGATTGCCGGAAACAAGGACACTGTTGGTCAGTATGAGTCTCACATGGCATTCACCATGCCTGGTCTGTACCGTGTTGTCCACGGTATTGATGTTTTTGACCCGAAGTTTAACATTGTCTCGCCTGGTGCGGACATGTCCATCTACTTCCCTTACTCTGAGTCTCGTAAGAGGCTCACCTCCCTCCACCCAGAGATTGAGGAGTTGCTCTACAGCGAAGTTGACAACAACGAGCACAAGTTTATGCTGAAGGACAGGAACAAGCCAATCATCTTCTCCATGGCTCGTCTTGACCGTGTCAAGAACTTGACTGGTCTGGTTGAGCTGTATGGTCGCAACCCTCGCCTGCAAGAGCTGGTTAACCTTGTGGTTGTCTGTGGTGACCATGGCAACCCATCTAAGGACAAGGAGGAGCAGGCTGAGTTCAAGAAGATGTTTGACCTTATTGAGCAATACAACTTGAATGGCCACATCCGCTGGATCTCCGCGCAGATGAACCGTGTCCGCAACGGTGAGCTCTACCGTTACATCTGCGACACCAAGGGTGCTTTTGTGCAGCCCGCTTTCTACGAGGCATTCGGTCTCACTGTTGTTGAGTCCATGACCTGTGGTCTCCCGACATTCGCAACCGCCTATGGTGGTCCAGCTGAGATCATCGTGAACGGAGTGTCTGGCTTCCACATTGACCCATACCAGGGTGACAAGGCCTCGGCGCTGCTCGTTGAGTTCTTTGAGAAGTGCCAGGAAGACCCCAGCCACTGGACCAAGATCTCGCAGGGCGGTCTTCAGCGTATCGAGGAGAAATACACCTGGAAGCTCTACTCTGAGAGGCTGATGACCCTCACCGGCGTCTACGGATTCTGGAAGTACGTCTCGAACCTGGAGAGGCGTGAAACCCGCCGCTACCTTGAGATGCTGTATGCCCTCAAGTACCGCACCATGGCTAGCACCGTCCCGTTGGCCGTCGAGGGCGAGCCGTCGAACAAGTGAGCTGGCCAACATCTCAGGCTGAGACTCTGAAAGAGGAGAGCATTGGAGTTTCTTTGCTTTGTTTCCATTCTCTGGTTTCAGAGATGAAAAGAGAAGAGAGATATTTCAGGATGCTTTGCATTCCTAGGCACTGCTCTTTTTCCTTAAGAAAGTAAGGTCGATTGAATTTGGGAGTTTTCTAGTTTGATTTAGTTGGGGGTGAGTTCAGTGGAATGTGGTGTGTGGTTGGTGC